>JBKKBU010000278.1:0-5583 GCA_046713755.1 Mycobacteriales bacterium | reverse complement strand
CCGTCGTGCAGGTCCAGCCGTGCACCAGCACGACGGTGGGCGCGCCCACCGGGCCGTGCAGCTCGACGTGCAACTCGGTCCCGTCGGCCGAGCGCACCCGCCGGACCTCGACCGGCGGGGTCGGCTCCAGGTCCGCCCGCCGGGGGTCGGCAGCGACCTTCGCGGCGTACGAACGCTCGGCGCGCAGCGCCGCGAGCGCCGCCGCACCAGCGCCGACCGCCAACAACGCCCTTCTCATGCCGCGACCTGAGCCCGGTGCGGCGCGTGCACGATGTAGTCGGCGATCGGGAAGGTCGCGACCTGGCGCTTGTAGAGAAACGTGAAGGTCGGCCAGAGCGTGGTGATGCGACCCTGCGCGTCGGCGTACCAGGAGCTACAGCCCCCGCGAGCCCAGACGGTGCGCGTCATGCGCTTGTCGACCTTCCCGACGAACCGGCGTACCGCCTCCGGCTTGGGTTCCAGGGCCGCGATGTCCGGGCGCTGCAAGTGCTGCAGGGCCTGGACGGTGTAGCCCACCTGCTGCTCGATCATGAAGACGGCGGAGGTGTGGCCCTGGCCGGTGTGGGGGCCGGCGAGGTGGAACCAGTTGGGGAAGCCGGCGACGGTGGTGCCGTGGTGCGCCTGCATGCCGGTGCCCGCCCAGTGCTCGGCCAAGGTGCGGCCGTCTCGGCCGACGATGTGGTGAGCGATCGGCTGGTCGGTCACGGCGAAGCCGGTGCCGAGCACGATGGTGTCGACCTCGTGCACCGTGCGCCCGCCTTCGGCCGATTCGGTGACGACCGCGTGCGGGAGCACCTCGACGATCCGGTCGGTCTCCAGGTCGACGTTGGGCTGCGCGAGCGCCGGGTAGTAGTCGTTGGACAGCAAGGTGCGCTTGCAACCGAGTCGGAACGCCGGCGTCACCTTGGCCTGCAGCACCGGGTCGGAGATGGCCCGCGCGATGTGGCGCTTCGCCTCCTTCTCTGCCAGCGGCAGGATGCGCTGCTGGTAGGCGTACGCGTAGAGGTAGAGCTCGTGCATCGCGTAGAGGCTGAAGCGCGGCAGCTGCATCAGCTTCGGGAAGCGTCGGTAGAGCGCGCGCTCCGGCTTGCTGATCGCCCGGTCGCGTCGGGGCAGGACCCAAGGCGCGGTGCGCTGGAAGACCGTGACGTGCGCCGCCTGCTTGCGGATCCGCGGGACGAACTGGATCGCACTGGCGCCGGTGCCGATCACGGCGACCCGCTCGCCCGTGAGGTCGTGGTCGTGCCGCCACTCTGCGGAGTGGAACATCGTCCCGGCGAAGGTCTCGATGCCCTTGATCTCCGGCAGCTTCGGGTTGGACAGCCCACCCGTCCCGGCGACGATCGCATCGGCGGTCAGCGTGCCCCGGCTGGTCGTGACCACCCAGTGCTGCGCCGCGTCGTCCCAGCGAGCCTCCTGCAGGTCGGCGCCGAAGCGGCAGTACGGCAGCACGCCGAAATCGTGGGCGGTGCGCTCGAGGTAGGCCTTGATCTCCGGCTGGCGAGAAAACGCCCGCGTCCACTCTGGGTTGGGGGCGAACGACAGCGAGTAGAGCCGGCTCGGTACGTCGCAAGCGCAGCCGGGGTAGCTGTTGTCCCGCCAGGTGCCGCCGACCGAGTCGGCGCGCTCGAGCACCACGAAGTCGGAGCGCCCCTCGCGCAGCAGCGAGACGGCCGTGGCGATCCCGGCGAAGCCGCTCCCGATGACGGCCACCCCGACATGGGCTGGCACCTGCTGCTCGGTGGTGCTGACGGTCATTCATGCCTCCACTGCCATTCCTACATAGATGTAGCAACACATGTGTAGCATGCGTCAGGTGACCGTGACAAGACCTGCGAAGCGCCCCTACGCGCCGCGCCTGCCGGCCGACCAGCGCCGCGAGCAGCTGCTCGACGCGGCGCTGGCCATCTCGCTGCAGCGGGGGTTCCACGCGGTGACGATCGACGGCGTGGCCAAGGAAGCCGGAGTCACGCGGCCGGTGGTCTATGGCGCCTTCGCGGACCGTGGGGCCCTGCTCACCGCACTGGCCGATCGCTCCGAGTTGCGCGCCCTCGCCCAGCTGGCAGCGGTGTTCCCCGCGCTTCCCGACCTCGACGAGGACGTCGACCCCGACGAGCTCCTCGCCGCCGGCATCGAGGCCTACCTGCGGGCGATCGTCGCGGACCCGGCCACCTGGCGGGTCATCCTGCTCCCTCCGGAGGGGGCCCCCGACGAGATGCGCGCACGGGTGCGACTGCACCGCGCCACCATGCTGGGTCACCTGCGGGCACTGACCGACTGGGGCCTGGCCCTTCGCGGCGGGCCCAGCCTCGACCCGGAGCTGTTCGCGCGCTCTGTCATGACCCTCGCCGAGGGGGCTGCCCGCCTGGTCCTCACCGACCCCGACCGCTGGCCCGTCGAGCACTTCGTGGAGTTCACCCGCGCTGCGCTGGCTGGGATGCGGGCGCCTACGAGCCCGGCTTCGTCCACACCGAGACGTGCCGCTCGCTCTCCGCGGTGAAGGGCGCCTTCGTCCAGTCCGCCCAGCGGTGCAGCAGGTCGAGGCCTCCGCAGAGCGCCATGAGGTCGAGCTCGGCAGGCCAGGCGTAGCGGAACGGCACCGAGACCTGGCGGCCCCGGCTCAGGTGGTGGGAGACGAGGCGCTGCGTCACGACGTCGTACTCGTCGATGCCGACGTGGTCTGCCGAGACGGCGAAGGGCCGGAAGCGCTCGCCACGGGGCAGCCGCTGCAGGTCCGGCACAGACACCTCCACGAGGAAGGCGCCGCCGGGCCGCAGGTGCGCGGCCGCGTTGGCGAAACAGGCCACCTGCTGGGCCTGCGTCTCGAGGTTCATGACGGTGTTGAAGACCAGGTAGACCAGCGCGAAGTCGTCACCCACGCGGGTGCTCGTCATGTCACCGACGGTGGTGCGGACCCGCTCCGCGCCCGGTTTCGCGCGCAGGCGGGCGAGCATCGCCTCGGACAGGTCGACCCCGTGCACGTCGACGCCGCGGGCGCTGAGCGGCAGCGCGACCCGGCCGGTCCCCACGGCGAGCTCGAGGGCAGGACCACCGTCGGCGATCTCTGCCAACAGGTCGACCGTCGGGCCGAGCTCCGCCGGCGCGAAGCGCTCGGCCTCGTCGACGTCGTAGGGCGCTGCCACGTCCGCGCCGAACCAGTTCACAGTGGGCACCTTCGCACTGACGACCGTGCACAACCACCGACTTTCGGGCGATCGGCGTACGGTCCCGGGTCATGCACCCCAACGAGCAGCTCCTCCGCGACTTCTACGCCGCCTTCGACCGTCACGACGGGACGGCCATGGCCACGCTCTACGCACCCGAGGCGACGTTCAGCGACCCGGTGTTCGTCGGCCTGCGCGACGGCGAGCCGGCCGACATGTGGCGGATGCTGACCGCCCGCTCGGAGGACCTCACGGTCGAGCTGGCGGAGTGCACCGCCGACGAGACCACGGGCAGCGCCCGGTGGATCGCCCGTTACACCTTCGCTCAGACCGGCCGGAAGGTCGTCAACGACGTCCGGTCGACGTTCCGCTTCCGCGACGGCCTCGTCATCGAGCAGCAGGACGCCTTCCCCTTCTGGGCCTGGTCGCGCCAAGCCCTCGGCACCCCCGGGCTGCTGCTCGGCTGGACGCCGGTCGTGCGGGGCAAGGTGCAGGGGACGGCCCGCAGCGCGCTGTCGGCCTTCCGCGCCGCCTCGTCGTGATGCTCGTGACGGGCAGCATCACCGCCCGGCCCGACTCCTTCGACGAGATGCTGCGGCTGTCGCTCGAGCATGTGCACCGGTCGCGCCTCGAGCCGGGCTGTCGACTGCACTCCGTGCACGTAGACGCCGAAGACCCGCTCCGGCTGGTCTTCGTCGAGATGTGGGAGGACGCCGACGCGCTACGCGCGCACTTCGCGGTGCCCGCGTCGGGGGCCTTCGTCGCCGCCGTCGGACCGCTCGCCGCTGCCCCGCCGACCATGGAGCTCTACGACGCGACCCCGACTCGGCTGACCGATCCCTCGTAGCGTCCTGCGGTCGGCGTTGCGGTGGTGCGCTCGCGCCGAAGGACGTAGCGGGGTGGTGGGGGCTACAGGCCGAGGTCGCGCGCGATCAGCATGAGCTGGACCTCGGTGGTGCCCTCGCCGATCTCGAGGATCTTCGAGTCACGGTAGTGGCGGGAGACGACGTACTCGTTCATGAAGCCGTAGCCGCCGTGGACCTGCGTCGCGTCGCGGGCGTTGTCCATCGCCGCCTCGCCGGCGACCAGCTTGGCGATCGACGCCTCCTTCTTGAACGGCAGGCCGGCGAGCATCTTCGCGGCGGCGTCGTAGTAGGCGGTACGCGCCGCATGGGCGCGCGCCTCCATCCGCGCGATCTTGAAGCTGATGCCCTGGTAGTGGCCGATCGGCTTGCCGAACGCCTCGCGCTCCTTGGCGTACTTCACCGACGCGTCCACGCAGCCCTGGGCGGCACCGACCGAGACGGCGGCGATCGCAATCCGACCCTCGTCGAGGATCGACAGGAAGTTGGCGTAACCGCGACCGCGCTCGCCCAGCAGGTTCTCCTCCGGGACGCGCACGTCGTCGAAGGTCAGCGGGTGGGTGTCGCTCGCGTTCCAGCCGACCTTGTCGTACGCCGGCTCGACGGTGAAGCCCTCCGTCGGCACGGGCACCAGGATGCTCGAGATCTCCTTGCGGCCATCGGGCTTCTCCCCAGTGACAGCCGTGACGGTGACGAGCTGCGTGATGCTCGTGCCGCTGTTGGTGATGAACGCCTTGGTGCCGTTGATGACCCACGCTCCGTCGACCTGCTTCGCCGTCGTGCGGGTCGCCCCAGCGTCGCTGCCGCCACCTGCCTCGGTGAGGCCGAACGCGCCGAGCGCCTCGCCGCTGGTCAGGCGCGGCAGCCACTCCGCCTTCTGCGCGTCGTTGCCGAAGCGGTAGACCGGCATCGCGCCCAGCGAGCAGCCGGCCTCGAGAGTCATCGCGACCGACTGGTCGACCTTGCCGAGCTCCTCCAGCGCGAGGCAGAGCGTGAAGTAGTCGCCGCCCATGCCGCCGTGTTCCTCGGGGAACGGCAGGCCGAACAGCCCCATCTGCCCCATCTGCTTCACGACGTCGTAGGGGAAGGTCTTGGTCTTGTCGTGGTGGTAGGAGACCGGCGCGACAACCTCGTTGGCGAACTCCTGGACAACCTTCTTGAGCTGAAGCTGGTCGTCAGTGAGGCGGGTGTCGAGGGTCATGACGAGTCCTTCATGAGGGCGGTGACGGTGCGGGAGGGTGAGGGGCGGCCGAGCTGCGCGGCCATCCAGACCGACGTCTCGACCATGGCCGCGAGGTCGATGCCGGTGGCGATGCCCAGACCGTGCAGCTGCCAGAGCAGGTCCTCGGTGGCGAGGTTGCCGGTGGCGGACTTGGCGTAAGGACAGCCACCCAGGCCACCGGCGCTGGCGTCGACGGTGGTGATGCCGTGCTGCAGCGCGACGATGGTGTTGGCCAGGGCCTGGCCGTAGGTGTCGTGGAAGTGCACGGCGATGCTGCTCCGCGCAATGCCGGCGGTCTCGAGGGCGTCGAGCAGCGCGACCACCTGGCCGGGGG
>JBKKBU010000277.1:0-11430 GCA_046713755.1 Mycobacteriales bacterium | reverse complement strand
TCGGGATGCCGGTGGACTGGAACCACAAGCACCTCTGCTGCCTAGGCACTTCCGCACCCAGGACCTCCCTGCTGCCGGAGACCTGGTCACGGGCAAGACGCTGTTCATGGGCAACGGCTCGGTGCGGTTGTCCTGGGTCGCGGCGGTCGAGGACTCGCCGCTCTACCGCGACTCCGACGGCGACCTGCTCGTCTACGTCGAGTCGGGCGCCGGGGTTCTCGAGTCGGTGTTCGGAGCGCTGCCGTTCGGCTACGGCGACTACATCGTGGTCCCGACCGGCACGACCCACCGCTGGGTCGTCACCGACGGCCCGGTCCGGGCGCTGGTCGTCGAGGCCCGTGGGCACGTCACCCCACCGTCGCGCTACCTGTCCGAGCGCGGGCAACTCTTGGAGCACGCGCCCTACTGCGAGCGCGACTTCCGCTCGCCCGCCGAGCCGTTGCTCGTCGAGGGCGACGAGACCGACGTCGTCGTACGCCGCCGCGGAGTCCTGACCCGCTACACCTACCCCTCGCACCCGTTCGACGTCGTCGGCTGGGACGGCTGCCTCTACCCGCACGCGTTCTCGATCTTCGACTTCGAGCCGGTCACCGGACGGGTCCACCAGCCGCCGACGGTGCATCAGACCTTTGCCGGCCCAGGATTCGTCATCTGCTCCTTCGTCCCGCGACTGCTGGACTACCACCCCGAGGCGATCCCGGTGCCCTACAACCACGCGAACGTCGACAGCGACGAGGTGCTGTTCTACGTCGGCGGCAGCATGGGTTCCCGGGCAGGGAGCGGCATCGAGCTCGGCTCGGTCTCGCTGCACCCGGCCGGCTTCGTCCACGGTCCTCAGCCGGGCGCGGTCGAGAAGTCCCTGGGCAAGCTGTCCACGGACGAGCTGGCCGTCATGGTCGACACCTTCGCGCCGCTCGACGTCGCCCCCGGCGCTTACACCTACGAAGCGGCCGACTACCCCTGGTCCTGGGCTCGTTGACCCCGCTTCTGACCGGGCTGGTCGACGACGCCGGCCTGTTTCCGCCGTCGTCGCTGCCCATGGCCGCAGCCCTGGCTCGGCACCGGCACTCCGCCTCACCCATGCTGTCGGGCATCTTCCTGCTCCCCATCAGTCGTACGACGGAGCTGCTCGCGCTCCTCACCGACGCGGACCGCCTGCGGGTGCACCTGATCGTCGATAACGACGACGGGCTGGTGGCTGACGACCCACGGATCGAGGTGGTGGCGTTCGAGCGCCCCTGTCGACCCCTCACCCCGTCAGGGACGACCTACGTGGAGGGGATCCCGCCGGCGGAGCTGGCCGGCACCGGGCTGCTGGCCAAGGTGCGCTGCGGCGGTGTCGTCATCCCGTCGGTGACCGAGCTGGCTGATTTCGTGACCTCGGCGGTCCGCCATGGCGTCGCCTTCAAGGCCACCGCCGGGCTGCACCGCGCCGTGCGCGGCGACGACGCAACCGACGGGGCGCCACATCATGGCTACCTCAACCTGCTGCTCGCCGTGCACCGGGCCCTGAGCGACGGCGACGTCGCAGCTGTCCTCACCACCACCGACCGCGAGGCGCTCGCCGCCGAGGCCCGCGGCATCACCGATCCCGCCGCTGTCCGGGCCTGTTTTGTCAGCTACGGCTCGTGCGACACCGCCCAACCCATCGACGACGCAAAGGACCTCGGACTCCTGTGAGCAGCACCGACTTCGGCCGCACCGTCCTGCCGTACGGCGTCTTCTCGGTCGACAGGGACACGCCCCGGGTCGGGGTGGCCGTCGACCGCGGGGTGCTCGACCTGTCGGCGCTGGACGGGGTCTTCGACTCCCCGTCCCTCAACGCCTTTCTGGCCGAGGGCCGGCGGTCGTGGCAGGTCTGGCGACGGGAGATCCAGCAGCTGGTGGCCGATGATCCCGAGCTGATCGACGTCGCGGACGTCGATCTGCACCTGCCGTTCGAGGTGGCGGACTACGTCGACTTCTACGCCAGTGAGCAGCACGCGACGAACCTCGGGCGGATGTTCCGCCCCGACGGCGAGGCGCTGCTGCCCAACTGGAAGCACCTGCCGGTGGGCTACCACGGCCGCGCCGGCACCGTCGTCGTCAGCGGCACCGACGTGCGCCGCCCGCGAGGCCTGCGCGCGCCCGGCCCGTCGTACGGCCCTTCGGTCAAGCTCGACGTCGAGGTGGAGGTTGGCTTCGTCGTCGGGACGCCGTCGGAGCTGGGAACCTCGGTCGCAACGGCGGCTTTTGAGGAGCACGTGTTCGGGATCGTGCTGCTCAACGACTGGAGCGCGCGCGACATCCAGGCCTACGAGTACGTCCCACTGGGCCCCTTCCTCGGCAAGTCCTTTGCCACCTCGATCAGCCCGTGGGTGGTGCCACTGGAGGTCCTCGACCGGATGGCCGCACCGAGCCAGGACCCGCGCCCCGCGGACTACCTGCAGGTGGCCGACGACTGGGCCCTCGACCTCGACCTCGAGCTGTCCCTGAACGGTGAGGTGGTCTCCCGGCCACCCTTCGCCGGGATGTACTGGACCGCGCCGCAGATGCTGGCGCACCTGACGGCCAACGGCGCCTCGCTCCGCACCGGTGACCTCTTCGCGAGCGGCACGGTCTCGGGCGATGCCCCCGACCAGCGCGGCTCTTTTATCGAGCTCAGTTGGAACGGCCGCGACCCGCTGACGGTCGGCAGCCAGGAGCGGACCTTCCTCGAGGACGGGGACGAGGCGACGATCACCGCGCGCACCCGCAGCGGGCACCCGCTTGGCTCCGTGACGGGACGGGTCCTTCCCGGGTAGATTGCCCACGTATGGGGGGACGACAGTGCTCGATGCGGCGTGTCTTGCTGCCGTTCCTGCTGTTGGCAGTCACAGCGTTCGGGACCGTCGCCAGCGCTGAGACCCCTGCTCCCGGACCGACCGCGGCTGTCAGCGTCGAGGGCTGCCCCGCCAGTGGGCAGCGGATTCCGGTCGACTACTCGGGGCTCTCCATCGAGTGGAGCATGGTCCCCTACTGGTTCGGGACCAGCGCGGACACCGCGGTCGCTGCGACCGCTGAGCTGCTGCGCAACCTGAGCTCCTCGTCGAGCACTACCGGTGTCCTGCGCATCGGCGGCAACAGCCAGGACGGCTACCGCTGGGCACCCGATGGCGACACCCTCGGCAACACCCTGTTCTTCGGCAACATCACGACCGGGATGATCGATGCGCTGCTGGAGGTGGCGCGGCAGAGCGGTTGGAAGGTCGTCCTCGGTCTCAATTTGCGCGACGACCAGCCGGCCGAGGCCGCGGCGCTGGGCCGCTACGCCGTCGACCAGGACAGCGGCCGCAACCTGATCGCCGTCGCGCCCGGCAACGAGCCCGACTCCTACCTGCCGCGCGTCGAGGACTACCTCGAGCGCTACGGCCGCTATGTGGTCGCGCTCAACGCCGACCCCTTGACGCGGGCCGTCCCCCTCACCGGCCCGGACGTGAGCAACGGCGCCGACCTGGGTTACATCGAGGCCCTCCGTCGGGCCCACTCCGACCGCCTCTCGTTCTTCGGGTGGCACCACTACGGCAACCGCCCCACCTTGACCAAGCTGCTCGGACCGGACGTGCAGGAGCGCTGGCTCGGTCGCATCGGGGCTGCCGCGCAGGGCGCTGCCCTCACCCCGTCTCGCATGTCCGAGGGCAACAGCGTCGGCCGCGGTGGTCTCGGGCGGGTCAGCGACGTGACGGGTTCAACGGCCTGGCTCATCGACAGCATGCTGACCGGCGCTGCCGCCGGCCTGGCGGGCTTCAACGTCCATGCGTGGGACAACCACTACTACCAAGACCGGAAGTGGACGGCGCGCTACACCCCGTTCTTCGTCCGGGAAGGCATGACCTACCCGGCGCCCGGCGTTTACGCCCTCGCGCTGATGAGATCCGCCGCCGGCCGACGTTTTTGCGACGTGAAGACGACGGATCTCGGGACCGGCCTGCCGGGCGGCACGGTGAAGGCCTGGGCACTCACCGGCCTGACCGAGCGCTCGATGGCGGTCTACCTGGTCAACAAGGGCACCAGCTCGGACACCTCCGCTCGGGTTTCGGTGACGCTGCCGCCCGAGGTGACCGGCACGGTGTCGATGAGCCGCATTCACGACCTGTATGGCTGCGGCGGCCGCCGGACCACGATCAACGGCACGACGCTGCAGCGCGACGGCGTGCTCCGGTGGACGCCGGAGCCGCTGCAGCGCAACCCGGACGGCACCGTGACCGTTGCGCTCTCGCCCTGCCAGACGGCGCTGCTCACGGTCGACCGCGACGAGCTCGGGGCGCCATTACCGCCGCCGTTCTGACCTCAGCGCGCGATCCGGAACCCCGTGTGGCCGGTGGTGTCGGTCGGCAGCGATCGATCACGCGCCGACACCCGGTAGCGGTGGCAGTAGCTGGCGTGACACAGGTAGGAACCACCACGACGGACGTACGCCGCGCTGCCCGGCTCCCACGACGAGGCGGTCCACTCCCAGACGTTGCCGACCACCTGGTGCAGGCCGTACCCGTTGGGTGAGTAGGCGTCGACCGGTGCCGTGCCGATCCAGCCGTCCTCCCCGGTGTCGTGCTCCGGGAAGGCGCCCTGCCAGATGTTGAGCCGCCACTGGCCATCCGGCCGGAGCTCGTCGCCCCAGGGATAGGTGGCCCGGTGCAGGCCGCCGCGAGCGGCGTACTCCCACTCCTGCTCGTCGGGCAGTCGGACGCCGACCCAGTGGCAGTAGGCGACAGCGTCGTCCCAGGACACGTGCACCACCGGGTGGTCCGGCAGCGCTTCGGAGGAAGGTCCGGTCGGGTGCTGCCAGTCCGCGCCGTCCACGCCGCACCACCAGTCCGCACCACCGGCCCGGCCCCGCACCGGGTCGGTCACCTGTCCCGCGAACACGAAGGACCACCCGAACCGCTCGGCATCGGTGACGTGGCCGGTGGCAGCGGTGAAGGCCGCGAAGCGCTCGTTGGTGACCGTCGTCGGGGCAATCTCGAACGACGCCACCGTCACGTCACGCACCGGACCCTCGCCGTCGCGCGGCTGGGCCAGCGGCCCGTCATCCCCCATCGCGAAGACGCCGGCCGACAGCCGCAGGAGGTCGCCGGGGTCACCCTGCCCGCTACCGGTCGCGACGGCGGCGCGCGGCGCCTCGGCAGGGCCACGCCCCGGTGCACAGCAGTCCGTCACGCCCGGTGAGGCTAGGCCAGGTCGTCGATGCCGAACAGCCGCTGGCCGTGGGCCCAGACCTCGCACGTGACGAGCCCGAGCTCCGCGTCGTACTCGAGGTGGATGGACGTCGAGTCCTGCAGGGGGAAGCGGCCTTCCGCCGACGACAGCCACAGTCGCGCCAGGCCGGGTCGCAGCCCCCACGACGAGAGCTTGTCCTCGAGCCAGGGCGACGCGACCCCGAGCGGTTGCGCCCCCAAGGTCAGGTCCGCGTGCATCTGGTCAGCCTGCCACCCGGGCGGGGGTGGCGAAACATCGCCTGGACAAACGTCGCGCCGATCAGTGCGAGCCGGCGAATCCCGCCTGGTAGCTCTCGAAGAAGGCCTTCTGCTCTGCGAGCAACGCGGTGGGCTCGACGAAGACGGCGTCGAAGATTCCCGCGGCTGGGGGGTCAACCATGCCGAGGCAGCCCGCGCGGATGTGGGCGGCGAGTGCGTCGGACTCCGCGTCGAGCTCGGCGATGACGTCGGCGCTGAGCTCACCGGTGCGGGTCAGGTAGGCCTTGAGCCGCTCGATCGGGTCGCGCAGCTTCCAGGTCTCGAGCTCCGCCGACAGCCGGTAGCGCGTGGGGTCATCGGACGTCGAGTGGGCACCCATCCGATAGGTGAACGCCTCCACCAGCGTCGGCCCCTGGCCGGTGCGGGCATGGCGCAGTGCTCGCCGGGTCACGGCAAGGACAGCGAGCACGTCGTTGCCGTCGACCTGGACCCCCGGGAAGCCAAAACCCGCCGCGCGCTGGTAGATCGGGATCTTCAGCTGGCCGGTCACCGGCGTGGAGATGGCCCACTGGTTGTTCTGGCAGAAGAACACCACCGGCGAGCCGTAGACCGAGGCCCAGACGAAGGCTTCGCTGACGTCGCCCTGCGAGGAGGCACCGTCGCCGAAGTAGGCGATGACCGCCTCGCCGTCGTCGTCCCCCACCGCGCCGTCCTTCTGGATGCCCATGGCGTAGCCGGTCGCGTGCAGCAGCTGGCTGCCCAGCACGAGGGTGTAGATGTGGGTGCGGGTCGGCGCCGGGTCCCAGCCCGAGCAGGACTGCCCGCGGAACAGCCGCAGCACGTCGACCGGGTCGATGCCGCGGGTGAGGACCACCCCGTGCTCGCGGTACGACGGGAACAGGTGGTCGGTCGCCCGCGCAGCGCGGACCGACCCGATCTGGGCAGCCTCCTGGCCGAGGCTCGCGGTCCACAGACCGAGCTCGCCCTGCCGCTGCAGGGCGGTCGCCTCGATGTCGAAGCGGCGAGCAAGGACGAGGTCGCGGTAGAGCCCGCGCAGCTCCTCCGGCCCGATGTCGGCGACCTCGGCGTCGTAGTCGGCGTGTGGAACCCGCTCCCCCTCCGGGGTCAGGAGCTGCACCATCACCTGGGTCGGGAGCGCCTGTCGGGTCACGCCGTCGACCCTAACGTCCGCTCGACCGGGAGCGGGTGCGCGAGAACCGAGCGGACGTTGCGCAGGGGAGGGGAGCGGGTCAGGGGCGAGCGCCGGCGCGGCCGCGGCCGGTGCCTTGCGTCAGATGCAGCAGCAGCGGTTGCACGCGGTAGGGCACGGGGGTGGTGAGCACGATGACCGTCGTGGTCCGCACCACGCCGGGGACGGACAGCAGGTCCTGGATGAGGTCCTGCAGCTGGGCGTTGGACGCGGCGGCGATCCGCACGACCAGGTCCGCATCACCGGTGCACGTGAGGACCTCGAGCACGTGCGGGATCGCGGTCAGCGCAGCGACCGCGTCGGCGAGCGAGCCCTGCGACAGGTCGATGCTGACCAGCCCGGTGACGGGCAACCCGACGGCCTCGAAGTCGACGGATACCCGGAAGCCGCGCAGCAGTCCGGAGTCGCGCAAGCGGGTCAGTCGGGCCTGCACGGTGTTGCGGCTGGTGCCGAGGCGCTCGGCGAGCTCGACGACGCCCGTCCGCGGATCGTCCTCGAGCAGCGCGAGCAGCTGGGCGTCCAGCCGGTCCAGACTGCTCACGACGATCAGCTCCCGCCCGAGTTGTCTCGCGCAACTTGGCACGATGCCTAGTTAAGCCGTATGACGTTGCCCGAGAGTACAGCGTCAGCGACTGTTACTGCTCCGCCTGCGCATGAGGAGCCCGCATGACCACCGCTCGCGAGATCCCGGCGTACGACCTGGCCGACCGCTACCGCCCCACCGGTCAGCGCGTGCTCCTCACCGGGGTCCAGGCGGTCGCGCGGCTGCTCGTGGAGCAGCAGCAGCGGGACGCGCGGGCCGGCCGGCGGGTCGCCCACCTGGTCAGCGGCTACCCAGGCTCGCCGCTCGGCGGCCTCGACAAGCTGTTGCTCGGCATGCCGCAGCTCCGCACCGACCACGACGTGCACGTTGTCCCCGGCCTCAACGAAGAGCTCGGCGCGACCGCGGTCTGGGGCAGTCAGCTGGACCTCCCCGGCGGCAAGAACGTCGACGGCGTCGTGGGCGTCTGGTACGGCAAGGGCCCCGGTGTCGACCGCGCCGCCGACGCGATCCGGCACGGCAACGTCTACGGCGCCAACCCCGCCGGCGGGGTGCTGCTGCTCGCCGGCGACGACCCGGGCGCCAAGAGCTCCTCGCTGCCCTGCGTCTCCGAGCGGACCCTTGCGTCACTGCAGATGCCGGTCGTCACGCCCCGCAACGCCGAGGAGCTCATCGTCCTCGGCATGCACGGCGTGGCGCTGTCCCGGCTGTCCGGCTGCTGGACCGGCGTGAAGGTCCTGGCCGATGTCGCAGACGGCCTGTTCACCGTCGATCGCGACTTCGCCGACGTGTCCATCACGGTGCCGGAGCTCGAGTGGGAGGGCCGGCCGTGGACCTACCGCCAGCGGATCTTCGCCTCACCGCCCGACAGCCTCTACGCCGAGCAGGACCTCTTCGGCCCCCGCTGGGCCGCAGTGGAGGCCTACCGCGACGCCAACGACCTCGACACCATCGAGGTCGA
Organism: Mycobacteriales bacterium; assembly: GCA_046713755.1. Classification (GTDB taxonomy): domain Bacteria; phylum Actinomycetota; class Actinomycetes; order Mycobacteriales; family SCTD01; genus JAUYQP01. Next base: position 3,286 of record JBKKBU010000277.1, on the reverse strand, counting down.
CAGCCCGGACGCGTGGCTGGGGATCGTCGCCACCGGCACGGCGTACGACGCAGTGCGGCAGGCACTTCTGGAGCTGGGGCTCGGCGACGCGGAGCTCGCAGCCAAGGGGATCCGCTTGCTGCGCATCGGCATGCCGTTCCCGCTGTCCGGATCGAAGGTCCGCAAGCTGGCCCGCGGTGTGCGCGACGTCCTCGTCGTCGAGGAGAAGGTGGCCTTCGTCGAGGAGCAGGTCCGCACCGCTCTCTACTCCGTCGGGGCCCCGAGGGTGTTCGGCAAGCGCGACGAGAACGGCCTCACCCTCGTCCCGGCCGACGGCCAGCTCACCGCGGAACGGCTGCTGCCGGTGCTGCGCAAGATCCTCGGCCAGGAGCTGGTGCTGCCCGAGGCTCCGGCCCGACCACGCACGATGCTGTCGCTGACGCCGGTGTCGGCACCCGGCACGGCTCCGGCGCAGCGCACGCCGTACTTCTGCTCTGGCTGCCCCCACAACCGCTCGACGGTCGTCCCCGAGGGGTCGATCGCCGGCGGTGGCATCGGCTGCCATGCCCTCGTCACGATGGCCGGTCGGGAGAGCGCCCAGGTGACCGGGCTGACCCAGATGGGCGGCGAGGGCGTCCACTGGATCGGGCAGGCGCCGTTCGCCACCCACGGCCACGTCTTCCAGAACGTCGGCGACGGGACGTTCTTCCACTCCGGTCAGCTGGCCCTGCAGGCGTGCCTCGCGGCGGGCATGACGATGACCTACAAGATCCTCTACAACTCGGCGGTGGCGATGACGGGGGCCCAGGACGCCCAGGGCGCCCTGACCGTGCCGGCGCTGACCCGCAAGCTCCACGCTGAAGGCGTCAAGCGCACCATCGTCTGCTCCGACGATCCCAAGAAGTACGGACGGCGAGCGGATTTTGCCCCGGGGGTCGACGTCTGGCACCGCGACCGGCTCGACGAGGCGCAGCTGCTGCTGCGCGACATCGAGGGCCTCACCGTCATCATCTACGACCAGCAGTGCGCCGCCGAGGCCCGCCGACTGCGCAAGCGGGGCAAGCTCCCGGCCAAGACCCAGCGGGTCATCATCGACGAGGCGACCTGCGAGGGCTGCGGTGACTGCGGCGCCAAGAGCAACTGCCTGTCGGTGCAGCCGGTCGACACCGAGTTCGGTCGCAAGACCCGCATCGACCAGGGCTCGTGCAATACCGACTACACCTGCCTCGATGGCGACTGCCCGTCGTTCCTCACCGTCGAGGTCCAGCCAGGGAGGCAGCAGCCGCGCCGCTCGGTGTCGCAGCCGCCGGAGGTCGGTGAGCCGGTGCTGCCACAGGTGACCGGCTCCTTCGACGTGCTGCTCGCCGGCATCGGCGGCACCGGCATCGTCACGGTCAACCAGGTGCTCGCCACAGCGGCCCTGCTCGACGGTCTCGAGGTCTCCGGTCTCGACCAGACCGGGCTGTCGCAGAAGGCGGGCCCGGTCACCTCGCACCTGCGCCTCGGTGGCGGATCGGCGACCAACCGACTCGGCGCCGGCTCGGCCTCGTGCGTCCTCGCCTTCGACGCGTTGGTGGCGGCCGACCCCAAGCAGCTCAGCTACCTCTCACCGGCGCGCACCACGACGATCGCGTCGACCTCTGTCACCCCCACCGGTGACGAGGTCTACGACCCCGCCGCTGCTCATCCCGACCAGGACCGGCTCCTGGCAGCCCTCGGTCAGGGCAGCCGGGAGCTCGTTACCCTCGACGCGCTCGCTGCCGCCGAGGCCCTCCTCGGCTCCACCGCCTGCGCCAACATGCTGCTGATCGGGGCCGCCTTCCAGGCCGGTGCGCTGCCGATGTCGAGTGCCGCCATCGAGCGCGCGCTCGAGGTCAACGGCGTGGCCGTGACGGCCAATGTCACCGCCTTCCGGTGGGGTCGGGTGTGCGTCGCCGACCCCGCTGCCTTCGCTGCGGCGATCGCTCCGGTCCCGAACGCGCGGATCGCCAAGCGGGCGGGCGCGCTCGTCGCGACGGCAGCTTCCCTCATCGCGACGACCCCCCTCGCCGGTGAGCCGCAGCGGCTCGCTCAGGTCCGGACCGAGCAGCTGCTCGCCTGGCAGGGTGCGAAGGTGGCTCGGCGCTACCTCGACGTCGTGGTGCGCGCCTGGACCGCCGAGCGAGCGGTGACCGAGCGGACGTCGTACTCCGAGGCGGTGGCCCGTGGCGTCTTCCACGTCACGGCCTACAAGGACGAGTACGAGGTGGCCAGGCTGCTGTCCCGGCCCGAGCTGATGGCCGAGGTGCAGGCCCAGGTCCCCGGCGCGACCTCGGTCCGCTACCGGCTGCACCCGCCGGCATTGCGGTCGATGGGCATGGACCGCAAGCTCGCACTGAGCGCCCGGCTGCGGCCGGGCCTGGCCCTGCTGGCCCGCGGCCGCGTGCTGCGCGGCACACCGCTGGACCCGTTCGGCCGCGCCGAGGTGCGGCGGGTGGAGCGGTCGCTGGCCGCCGAGCACACTGCCATGGTCGAGCAGCTGACGGCGTCCTTGACCACCTCGTCGTACGACGTCGCCGCAGCGCTGGCCGCCGCCGCCGAGCAGGTCCGCGGCTACGAGAGCATCAAGCTGCGCAACGTTGCCGCCTACCGCGCCACCGTCGCCACGCTGGTCGCGGCTCTCTGAGCTAGCCGCTTCCTCCCACGCCGGCGATCAGCCGCCGGTGAGGAGTCCGAAAATCGAGTCTGGCCACAGCCAGGGGCCGAAGTGCCCCATGCCGGGCAGCGCGACCACGACACAGTCATCCAGCTGCATCGCCAGACGTTCGAGGTTTGCGAAGGGCTCGAGGTCGTCGATGGTGCCGTGGATGGCCCGCACGGGGCAGCGGACGTCCGACAGCTGGAACTCCAGCGGCCTGATGGTGCGCAGCCCGTCCTCCAACAGCCCCACGTGGCCCTGCGAGAGCCCGAAGGCGAGAGATGCGGCCACGGCGTCCAGCCAGGGACTCTGTGCCAGGGCCTGCTCGCGCTGCCCCCAACCGGCGGCCAGCCCACGGATCAGTCCCATCGGGTCTTGCGCCATCGCCGAGGCTGCGGCGGCGTACTCCTCATGCAGCGCCGCCGTTGACCCGCCAAGCAGCCGGGCGAGGTCGGCCTGCTCGTCGGCACTCAGAGCGGCGACGACAGCCGGGTCGTCGTAGGGCAGAACGTGACCGCTGATGAGAACGACCTTGTCGACTCGCTCGGGCGCGAGCGCGGCCAGCGAGAGGGCATACACGCCTCCCATGGACACCGCCATGACGGGAAAGGCACCACATCCGAGGTGGTC
>JBKKBU010000276.1:0-4855 GCA_046713755.1 Mycobacteriales bacterium | reverse complement strand
TGCGATGCCACCCGCGCCGCAGAGCTGCTCGACTGGCGGCCCACCGTCGACCTCGCCGACGGGCTCCGCCGCACCTGGCTGACCGATCACTGCGCGGTGCTCGCGTGAGGGTGGCGGTCGTCAGCCCGGTATACGGAAATGCGGCCACCCTGCATGAGCTGGCCCGCCGGGTGGCAGTCGCCCTGGCCGGTCACGAGGTGCTGCTGCGGCTGGTGATCGATGCTTCGCCTGATGACAGTGCCGCCGTGGCGGCCGCCCTGCCCGGGGTGCGCGTGACCGTCCTGACAAAAAACGTCGGTCAACACCGCGCCCTCGCCCGCGGCCTCGCCGACGAGCCCGACGCGGACGCCTGGGTCTGCCTCGACGCGGACCTGCAGGACCCACCCGAGGCGATCCCCGGCCTGCTGGCTGCGCTGGGTCCGGCCGCGGCGGTCTTCGCGGGTCGGCGCGGGGCCTACGAGTCCCGCGCCAGGCTGCTCACCGGTGGCCTGCACCGCCGGCTGGTCACCGCCCTGACCGGGCTGCCGCCCGACGCCGGTGCCTTCTTCGCGGTCGACGCCCGCGGTCGGGACGCGATCGTGGGCTCGGACGCACCCTCCGTGGTGGCTGCGCTCGGGGCGGCCCGACTGCCGACCGCGTCGGTTCCCGTGGAGCGGGCCGCCCGCCCGGTCGGCGTCTCGGCCTGGACGACGCGCGCCCGCCTCACGCAGTCGCTGCGCACCTTGCGCTGGCTCGCCCGCCGCTGATCAGGCGCGCGCCCACAGCTGCACGACCAGGTCGGTCTTGACGGCCCGGAACAGCTCGGTCCGCACGACCTGCAACCCGGCGGCCATCAGCAGGGCGTCGTCGTCCGAGGCCCGGATGGTGCCGTCCTCGCGGAGCTGCCGCACCAACCACACCCGGGTCGCGCCGGCGGGCGGGTCGTCGGGAGGAAGGCGTACGTCGGGAGCGAGGCGGGTGCCACCCGCGTAGTGCTGCAGCCCGGCGGCTGAGCGCCCCTCGACGGCGACGACGGGCTCCCCGGCCTGCTGCTCCGTCAGGAGGAAAGCCACCACCTGGTCGGCCCGCTCCCACCGGTCCCGGGTGAGCACCGAGGCATCCGCGAGCACGGTGCCGGCCACCAACAGCACGGCCAGCCCGCGGTGGCGGGCGGCCCCGAGCGCGGCCAGGACCGCCAGGGCGAGCAGCCCCGGCAGCAGGTAGCGCGGGACGAACACCGGCCGCACCAGGTCGGCCAGCGTGACGACCACGACCGGGACCCCGAGCCACGCCCACCAGAGCCATCTCAGCCGCGCGGCGTCGGCCGGTCTGGCCGCCGCGCTCCTGTCACCGGCTGGCACCGCGATCCGGCGCAGCCCCACGGCGACGGCCAGCGCAGTGGCGATCAGCAAGGGCCAGCCACCGGTCCACGCCAGCAGTGCCCGCCAGGGGACCAGCAGGCCCGTCGTGCTCAGGTAGCCGCCCCCCTCTGCGCCTCTGGCCAGGGCCAACCCGACCAGACCGAGGGTCGGGAGGGACGCCACCGCCGCGACGAGCAGCGGCGCCCACCGCCGGCGGGCCAGGGCCGCCCCGAGGGCGAGCCCAGCCAGCGCCGGCAGGGCGAACCAGTGCAGCAACCCCATCGCCGTACCAGCGATGGCGAACAACGCGAGTCCCCCGCCCGTCAGCCAGCGCGCCAACCCGAGCAACGTCAGGCTGGTCGCGAGCAGGGCGAGACCGTAGGGCCGGGCCTCGACGGCTTGGGTGAGCAGCAGCGGAGCGGTGGCGGCCAGCCCCCCGGCGAGGAGCGCGACCCGCCGGCCGAGCAACAGCTCGACGGCGTGGCCGAGCACCGCGATGGCGGCGACCGCCGCGAGCAGCGACAGCGAGCGCAAGCCGAGCGCGTCGGCGCCGACCAGGGGGAGCCGGGTCCAGAGCGCGGCGAGCAGGTAGTAGGGACCGTTGAACGACGGCGGGTCGGTCAGCGCGGCCGTGGGTCCGCGGCCGTCAACGACCATGGCGACGATGTCACCGACAGGTTGGGTGACGACGGCAACGGTGTAGAGCTCGTCGTACCAGAGGCCGTGGTCGCGGAGCAGCTGGGCGGTCCCGAGGACGGCCAGCAGTGCCGGTGGCACGAGCGGCAGGGGGCGCACCCCCACGAGGCTAGGAGCGCGCGACGGCGCGGACCTCACCGGTCGGCTGCGCGGGGATCTCGGGCTCGGGAGCGCGCAGCAGGGCGCGAACCTCGGACTCGCGGAACCGGCGGTGGCCGCCGGGGGTGCGGATGCTGCCGATCCGGCCGGCGGAGGCCCAACGGGTCACGGTCTTGGGGTCCACCCGGAACAGCGTGGCGACCTCACCGGGCGTCAGCAGGCGCTCGCGGGCCTGGTGCGGGTGAAGCGGGCGGTGCTCCTCAGCCATGCCATGAGCCATGTCGGTCATCCCCTGTCCCCCGGTACGCCGACAGTGGCTGTCCGGACACCTCCCGTCAACGACCGAAACGCCCAATAGTGACGGCCGGACGAAATCCGGACGTACGACGACGTGGCGGGTCTAGTCCTGAAACAGCCCGAAAGGGCCATGGCCAGACCGGCCGGACGCCGACACGCTCACCCACAGTCGATCAGTAGTCGAAAGTCCGAGTCCTCGAGGAGAGTCGTGCGCAAACTCATGCCGGCCGGAGCCCTGGTGCTCCTGTGTGCCGTGACCCCTGCCCTTGCCACCCCTGCACTGGCCGCCACCGCGGCCAAAGCGGCCGGCTCGGCAACCTCGTCGGTCGGCCTGCTGTCGATCGCGGCCGGCGGCCACACCTTCGACGTGGCCACGCTGGCGCTGCTGAGCGACACCATCGCGGCGGCCCCCGTCGCCAAGGTCGTCGTCACGCCGCTGGTGGTGGACGGCACCGCCTACGGGCAGCAGACGATCACGCCCGCGAGTGGCGCCACCACGGTGCCGGCGCTCCCGACCTCCGGGCTCACCGGCATCCCCGGTGTCGTCGAGGTGGTCAGCCCCGCGATCACCGCATCGGCCGAGACGCCGACGACCGGCCCGAAGGCCAGCGCCGGTGCACAGTCGCTCGGCAGCCTCACGGTCCTCGGCCTGCCGGTCTCGCTGGCCGGCACGGCGCAGGTCGTCACGGGCGTCACGTCGGGCGCCGCGACGGCCACCAAGCAGCTCGCGGTCAGCAACCTCGCGCTCCCGAGCATCGCGGACCTGCTGGCCGGGCTCGGTCTGGACCTGTCCAAGGTCCCGCTCGACACCCTGCTCGCACTGGTCGACCAGCTCGACCTGGTCGTCACGGGCGCCTTCACGACCGCGATGGCGGCGGTCGACGGGGTCCAGGCCCAGATCACGACTGCCACCGCGACCCTCGCCTCCGTCACTGCACAGCTCGCAGCGGCGACGGCCGCGGTCGACAGCGCCCTCGCAGCGCTGAACACCGCACTGGCCGGCACCGGCCTCACGGCGGCCGCCTTCGCGGCGCTGGCCCCGGCCGCCCAGGCGCTGCTGCCGGTCCCGTTGGCGGCCTACAACACCTATCTCACGACGCTGTCCACGCAGAACGCACTGCAAGGCGCGGTGGCGCTCGCGCAGGCCGCCATCGACGCGCTCCAGGCCACGTTGGCAACGGCGCTGGCCGCCCTGTTCGACGCGGTGCGGGCGATCCTCGATGGCACGCCGCTGCTGTCGCTCGAGAACCTCGAGATCTCCACCTCGGCAGTCGCGACATCGGCCAGTGCCGGTGGGCAGACTGCGACGATCGCCGGTGGGCAGATCACCGGCCTCAAGGTCCTCGGCACCGACGTGCTCGACACCGTCCTCGGGGTGAACTCGATCAACGTGCTCGACCTCACCGGCAGCGTGCTCGGCGAGGTCACCGCGGTGGCTGACGGCCTGACCGGCACCTTGGCGAGTGTCCTGTCCGACGTGGCAGGGCTCGAGCTGACCGCGCCGACGATCGACGTCTTCGGCAAGACCACCCGGACCGGCGTGGTGAATGGCTTCGGAGAGGCCGAGACGGCCGTGAGTGCACTGTCGGTCACGCTGCCGCGGATCACGCTCCCGAGCGCGCTCTCCCTGCCCGGCGTCGGCACGCTGCCTGCCTTCGAAGGCGTCACGGCGGTGAACGGGGTGCTGGCCAGCCTCGCTGGCTCGGTCGATCTGCTCACCCTGCGGGAGCTGTCCCGCTTCCGGCCGGCCGTAGTCGCGGCACCGCCGGCAGCACCGCCGACGCCGAACGCGCCGACCCTGCCGAGCACCGGTGGTAACCCCGCCGGCGGACTGGCCGGAATGGTCCTGCTGCTCGCAGCTGGAGCGCTGGTCCTGGTCCGACGCCGGACCTCCGTCTGAGCCACTGTCGGCTAGTCCGCAGCAGTCTGACGAGGGCGGTCACCCCACCGGGGTGGCCGCCCTCGCGGCCGTCCGGATCCGGCGTACCCTTGCTTGTGAAGGCTTTCACAAGGGAGTGCGCGTGGACGTGGGTCGCAAGCAGGAGCTCGAGGACAAGGTCCTCGCAGGGGAGCGGCTGACCCGGGCGGACGGCGAGGCGCTCTACGCCAGCGACGACCTGGCCTGGCTGGGTGAGCTGGCCCACCACGTCCGGACGCAGAAGAACGGCGACCGGGTGCTGTTCAACGTCAACCGGCACCTCAACCTCACCAACGTCTGCACGGCCTCCTGTGCCTACTGCTCGTTCCAGCGCAAGCCGGGGGAGAAGGACGCCTACACGATGCGGGTCGAGGAGGCTGTCCGGTTAGCGCGCGCGATGGAGCCGGCCGGGATCACCGAGCTGCACATCGTCAACGGCCTGCACCCGACGCTGCCGTGGAAGTACTACCCACGGGTGTTGCGCGAGCTCAAGGCCGCCCTGCCC
>JBKKBU010000275.1:0-8046 GCA_046713755.1 Mycobacteriales bacterium | reverse complement strand
GGCCGCGAGGCGGTGCTGGGCTTCGCTCTCCGCTGCCGACCCGGTGATGCTCGGGACGCGAATGAGGTCCTGCAGGAGACTGACCAGGGCGCCCTCGTCGACGGCGGCCAGGGCGTCGGCGACGCGTGGGGACAGGTCGCGGGTCCGCTGGACCGGCAGGGCGGTGGGGGTGACGTCGGATCGGAGCACGTCCCGATCATGGGCCGTCGCGGCGGCTACTGGCCGGTTTTCGGGCACAGATGATCAGAAAGGATCCGGAGCTCCGCCCGGTTGAGTCACCGGTGTCGGGCTCGCCGTCACGCCAGCGCGATGACCAGGTCCGGCTCGGTGACCGCGCGGACGTCGTCCACGGAGACCCCCGGGGCCAGCTCGCGGAGGACCAGGCCCTCGGCAGTGACGTCGAGGACCGCGAGGTCGGTGATGATGCGCTGGACGCACCGCTTGCCGGTGAGGGGTAGCGAGCACTCGCGGACGACCTTGGCCGAGCCATCCTTCGCGGCGTGCTCCATCATCACGATCACGAGGTCCGCGCCGTGCACGAGGTCCATGGCGCCACCCATGCCCTTGACCATCTTGCCGGGGATCATCCAGTTGGCGAGGTCACCCCGCTCGCTCACCTGCATGGCCCCGAGGACGGCCACGTCGACGTGGCCACCGCGGATCATCGAGAACGACGTGGCGCTGTCGAAGTAGCTCGCCCCGGCCTGGACCGTGACGGTCTCCTTGCCGGCATTGATGAGGTCGGCGTCGACGTCGGCCTCTGCCGGATAGGGACCGACGCCGAGGATGCCGTTCTCCGACTGCAGCACCACGTGGACGTCCGCGGGCAGGAAGTTCGGCACGAGGGTCGGCAGCCCGATGCCGAGGTTGACGTAGGAGCCGTCGGTCAGCTCCTGCGCGACCCGGGCTGCCAGCTCGTCGCGGGTGAGTGTCATCGGGCAACCGTCCGCTTCTCGATGCGCTTCTCGACATCGGGCGCGTGCACGACCCGCTGCACGAACACCCCCGGCGTGTGCACCTCGGCCGGGTCGATCTCACCGGGCTCGACGAGCTGCTCCACTTCGGCGACCGTCACCCGACCGGCGGCTGCGCACAGCGGGTTGAAGTTCTGCGCGCTCATCCGGTAGACGAGGTTGCCGTGCCGGTCGCCCTTCCAGGCATGCACGAGGGCGAAGTCGGTGCGGATCCCGCGCTCGAGGACGTAGTCCCGACCGTCGAAGTCGCGGACCTCCTTGGCTGGGCTCGCGAGGGACACCCCGCCGGATCCGTCGTACCGCCACGGCAGGCCACCGTCGGCTACCTGCGTGCCGACGCCGGCAGGGGTGAAGAAGGCCGGGATGCCGGCGCCGCCGGCGCGCAGCCGCTCGGCGAGCGTGCCCTGCGGGACCAGCTCCACCTCGAGCTCGCCGGACAGGCACTGCCGCTCGAACTCCTTGTTCTCCCCGACGTAGCTGCCGGTCGTGCGGCGGATCCGCTTGGCTGCGAGCAGCATCCCGAGGCCCCACTCGTCGACGCCGCAGTTGTTGCTGACCGTCTCGAGGTCGGTCACGCCGGTGGCGAGCAGTGCTTCGATGAGCGCCGTAGGGATGCCGCAGAGCCCGAAGCCGCCGACCGCAAGCGACGAGCCGCTCGCGATGTCAGCCACGGCCTCGGCGGCGCTGCCGAAGACCTTGTCCATGCCGGCATCCTGCCGTACCGCGGGTCAGAGCAGGGTGGCGGCCTTCTCCGCGGCGGCGAGGAGCAGCTCGGTCTCGCCGGGCTCCGTCACAGTGACCCGGATGCCATCACCTGCGAAGGTGCGGGCCAGTACGCCGTGCTCCTCGAGGACCGCGGCGACCGGGACGGCCAGGTCTCCCAGCGCGAGCCAGACGAAGTTTCCTTGCGACGGCGGCACCTCGAAGCCCAAGGCGCGCATGGCGGGTCCGACCTTCTCCCGCTCAGCGACCACCGTGGCGACCCGCCGGTCCAGCTCGTCGCGAGCCGCGAGCGACGCGATGGCAGCGGCCTGGGCGACGGCGTTGACCGAGAACGGCAGCGTCACCTTGCGCATCGCCGCGGTGATCTCCTCCGAGGCCAAGCAGTAGCCGGCCCGCAGCCCGGCCAGCCCGTAGGCCTTCGAGAAGGTGCGGAGCACGGCCAGGTTGGGATGCGCCGGAAGCATCGGTACGCCGTTGACCGCCGTGTCATCGGTGACGAACTCGAAGTAGGCCTCGTCGCAGACGACCAGCACATCGGCCGGGACGGCGGCCAGGAACTCCGTGACGGCGTTCTTGCTGAGGGCTGGGCCGGTCGGGTTGTTGGGCGAGCAGAGCAGCACCAGCCGGGTCCGGTCGGTCACTGCCGCCCGCATCGCGTCGAGGTTGAGGTGCGCGTCGACCAGTGGCACTTCCACCCCGACAGCGCCGGCGAGACGGGTGAGGATCGGGTAGGCCTCGAAGGAGCGCCAGCCGTAGACGACCTCGTCGCCGGCATCGGCGGTCACGGCGAGCAGCTGCTGCACGAGGGCCACCGACCCGCAGCCGACAGAGACCTGCTCGGTCGACAGGCGTAGTGAGCGGCGAGTGCCTCGACGAGCCGGGTCGCCTGGGGGTCGGGGTAGCGATGCGCCTCGGCGGCTGCGACGGCGATCGCGTCGGCCACCGAAGGCAGTGGTGGGAAGGGCGTCTCGTTGCTCGCCAAGCGGGCGGCGACCTGGCCGGCCGCTGGTCGCTTGCCGGGCTTGTAGCCCGCGATCCCGTCGAGGGTCGGCCGCATCCGCACGTCGCTCATGCCGTGACGGTATCTCCGGGCGCCAGAACCTCGGTGCGACAGACTCCTGCACATGACTTCCCAGGCCACGTGGCAACGCGTCAGGCGGGCCTCGCCCCGGCTGTCCACCGCCGCTGTGAAGCAGATGGAGTCATTGCCGTGGTTCGCCGCGCTGTCGGCGGAGCAGCGCTCCTGGGTAGGGCTCGTCGTCCAGTCCGGCCTGGCCAGCTTCGCCGGCTGGTTCCGCGACACCTCTCAGACGCCCACCGCGGACGTCGCCATCTTCGCCGCCGCCCCCCGCGAGATGGCCAGGGCTGTCACGCTGCAGCAGACCGTGCAGCTCATCCGGGCAACGGTCGGGGTGTTGGAGGAAGCCGTCCCTGCCTTGGCGGGTCCCGGGGAGCAGGCGCTGCTGGAGAGCGCGGTGCTGCGCTACTCGAGGGAGGTGGCCTTTGCCGCCGCCGAGGTCTATGCGGCGGCGGCCGAGGAGCGCGGAGCCTGGGACGCCCGGCTCGAAGCGAGCGTCGTCGAGGCGCTGGTGCGCGGAGACGTGGGCGAAGCAGTGCAGTCGCGCGCTGCATCGCTGGGCTGGGGTCGCCCGGAGTGGGTGCTCGCGGTCGCTGGGGACGCCCCCCTGTCGGCCGCCGACCACGCGGTCGCGGAGCTGCGGACCGCCGCCCGCCACACCGGGCTGTCGCTCCTGGTGGGGGACCACGGTGGGCGGTTGCTCGTCGTCGCAGGGGGAGCGGGTGCCCCCGCATCGGCGGTGTCGCAGGTCGTATCGGCCTTCTCAGCCGGGCCGGTGGTGACCGGGCCGGTCGTCGCGGACCTCGTCGGGGCGGCGGACTCAGTGCGGGAAGCGCTTTCGGCGCTCGCGGCCGTGGCGGCCTGGCCGGAGGCTCCTCGACCCGTGCCAGCGGCGGCGCTGCTCGCCGAGCGGGTGATCCTTGGCGACCCAGATGCCCGCCGCCGGCTGCTAGAGGAGACCTACAACACACTGGAGGCCGCTGGTGGTGATCTGCTGCTGACCGCGGCCGCCTACCTGGATGCAGGAGGCTCGGTCGAGGGAACCGCCAGGGCGCTGTTTCTTCACCCAAATACCGTTCGTTATCGCTTGAAAAAAATCATCGATCTCTTGGGGATCGACTTGTCACAGCCCCGTGACGCCCAGGTCACGCGTGTTGCGCTCACAATCGGACGCGCAGGCTCTTTGTAGGTTACTGACAAAAACAGCGGAGCATCTCGGTGCACGTCGTCGGGCGCGGAATGGCCCTTCCCGAGGCACGCTCGGTCCCATGCTCGTTCTCCTCTCGCCCGGTCAGGGCTCCCAGACACCCGGCCTGCTCACGTCCTGGCTCGATCTTCCGGGTGCCTCGGACCGGGTCGCGCGCTGGTCGGAGCTGGCCGGTCTGGACCTGCTGGCGCTCGGCACCACGGGCACGGCAGAGGAGATCCGCGACACCGCGGTCGCCCAGCCGCTGCTGGCTGTCGCTGCGTTGCTGTCTGCCGAGGCGCTGCTCGACGGCGCGGTGCCCGACGCGGTCTGCGGTCACAGCATCGGCGAGCTCCCGGCGCTGGCGATCGCTGGGGTCCTCAGCGGTGACGACGTGGTCCGGCTGGCCGCCCTGCGCGGCCGCGCCATGGCAGACGCCGCCGCCGTGCATGCCACCGGCATGGCCGCAGTCCTGGGGGGCGAGGCCGGCGAGGTCCTCGTCCTGGCGGGCGAGCTAGGCCTCGAGGTCGCGACCGTCAACGTCGCCGGCCAAGTCGTCTTGGGCGGCCACCAGGCCGCCCTGGATGAGCTCGCCGCAGCGCCGCCGGCAGGTGCCAGGGTGCGGCTGCTCGACGTCGCCGGCGCCTTCCACACTGCGGCGATGCTGCCGGCCCGGGACCGGCTGGACCGGGCGATCCAGGCACTCCGGCCCGGCACCCCGCTCTGCCCGATCATTGCCAACGCCGACGGGCAGGCCGTCACCAGTGGCCGCGAGGCCCTGGACCGGCTGGTCGCCCAGCTGACCGGGCCGGTCCGCTTCGACCGGTGCTTGTCCCGCATCAACGCCCTGGGCGCCACTGCCCTGGTCGAGCTCGCACCCGGCGGGACGCTCATGGCGCTGGCCAAGCGGGCCGTCCCGAGCGCCCAGCTCGTCGCACTCAAGTCGGCCGCCGACCTGCCGGCCGCTCGGGCGCTGATCCCGGTCGCCCTGCGCGAGTCGCCCGAGGTGCGCTTCCGGGTCATTCCCTCACCCGGCACCGGTGTGATCGACCTCGTCCGGCTCACGGGCGACCAGGTCATCAGCGGTGAGCAGATCGGGGTCGTCTCGGGGCGAGGCGGCAGCTCCGACGTGCTCTCGCCCGTGAGCGGCACGGTGACCGAGTGGCTCATCTCACCAGGCGACCCAGTCCGCACCGGCCAGGCCCTGGCAGTGCTCGCATGACCCGCCACGTAGCCCTCACGGGAGTCGGCTCGCACCGCCCGGCGCAGCGCCTACGCAACGCCGAGAAAGCTGCCCGCATCGACTCCAGCCACGAGTGGATCCAGTCCCGCAGCGGCATCGTCACCCGCGGCGTCGCGGGTCCCGACGAGTCGGTCGTCGACATGGCCGTCAGTGCCGGCGGCAAGGCCCTGGCGGCAGCTGGCGTCGACGCGGCCGACATCGGCCTCGTGCTCCTGGCCACCTGTTCCATGCCCGGGCCCCTACCCGGCGGCTCACCCGAGGTCGCCTACCGCCTCGGTGCCTTGAGTGCGGGTGCGTCAGACATCGGCGCCGGCTGCGCCGGCTTCACCTACGCCGTCTCCCTCGCGGCCGACAGCGTCCGCGCCGGCAGCGCCGACCACGCCCTCGTCATCGGCTCGGAGAAGCTCCTGCCGATGGTCGACCTCGACGACCGGGGGACTGCGTTCTTGTTCGGCGACGGCGCCGGCGCTGCCGTGATCAGCCTCAGCGCGGTCGACGGCATCGGTCGCGTTGCTTGGGCCCATGACGGCTCGCAGCACGAGATGCTCACCATCCACGGGTCCCCGCCCACGCTGGCCATGGAAGGCCGGTCCATCTACCGCTGGGCCACGACATCGCTGCCGGCGCTGGCCCGGCGCGCGTGCGAGCAGGCCGGGGTCGAGCTCGTCGATCTCGCCGCGATCGTGCCGCACCAGGCCAACCTGCGGATCACCGAGTCGGTGGTGCGTTCTCTCAAGCTGCCGGCATCGGTCGTCGTCGCGCGCGACGTCGTCGACAGTGGCAACACCAGCGCCGCTTCCGTCCCGCTGGCCCTGGCTCGCCTCGTCGAGTCCGGCGACGTCGGCTCCGGTGATGCCGTCCTCCTGCTCGGCTTCGGCGCCGGCCTGACCGCCGCCGGCCAGGTCGTCCGACTGCCCTGACGTCTGCCGCCGGAGCAGCCCTGCTCCGTCGTACAAGAACCCCAATCACACAAGGAGAACCCCCGTGTCGTACCCCCACCCCGACCTGCTCGCCGGTCTCGCCGAGATCCTCCAGGAGATCGCCGGCACCACGCCGGAGGCCGTCGTCCCGGAGGCGACCTTCCTCGATGACCTCGAGGTCGACAGCCTGTCCATGGTCGAGGTCGTCGTGGCCTGCGAGGAGCGCTTCGGCGTCCGCATCCCGGACGACGCGCTCGAGGGCATGAAGACCGTCCAGGACGCGCTGGACTACATCGCCAAGAGCGGCGTCGCCGCATGAGAGTGGCCGTCACCGGCCTAGGCGCGCTCACCCCGCTCGGCCCGGACGTCGAGGCCCTGCGCACCGGCCTGCTCGAGGGCAGGTCGGGCGTGCGGCTGCTCGACGGCCCGGAGTTCGCCGAGCTGCCGGCCCGGCTGGCCGCGACCGTCGACCTCGAGGGGCGGCTCGAACGACTCGAGGCCCGCACCCTCGACCGGGTGCAGCAGCTCGCACTGGTGGCGGCCCGCGAGGCCTGGACGGACGCCGGTGCCCCGCAGGCCGAGCCCGAGCGGATTGCGGTGGTCATCGGCTCCGGGATCGGCGGCGCGCTGACGATCCTCAGCCAGTACGACGTGCTCAAGGAGCACGGCCCCCGTCGGGTCAGCCCGCACCTCGTCCCGATGCTCATGCCCAACGGGCCGGCGGCGACCGTCGGCCTCGAGCTGCAGGCCCGCGCCGGCGTTCACGCCACCGTCAGCGCATGCGCCTCCGGAGCTGAGGCCCTGGCGCTCGCCCTACGGCTCATGCGCGCCGGGCTGGCCGACATCATCGTCGCCGGCGGCGCGGAGTCCTGCGTCCACCCACTGCCGATGGCCGGCTTCGCGCAGATGCGCGCGCTGTCCACGCGCCATGACGAACCGGAGGCCGCGTCGCGGCCGTACGACAAGGGTCGAGACGGCTTCGTCCTCGGTGAGGGCGCCGGCATCATGGTGCTCGAACGCGAGGAGTTCGCCGCTGCCCGAGGGGCGCGGGTGCACTGTTACCTCGCCGGTGCGGGGACCACGTCCGACGCCCACCACGTCACTGCTCCTGACCCGGACGGCACCGGCGCCGGCCGCAGCATCACCCTCGCGCTCCGGGACGCCGGCATCGAGCCGACCGACGTCGGTCATATCAACGCGCACGCCACCAGCACCCCCCTCGGTGACGTCGCCGAGGCCCGCGCGATCCGGCTGGCTCTGGGCGACCACACGCCGCCGGTGACAGCGACGAAGTCCTGCACCGGTCACCTGCTGGGCGCGGCCGGGGCTGTCGAGGCCATTGCGGCCGCGGTCGCCTTGCGCGATGGCGTCGTGCAGCCGGTCCGCAACCTGGACGACCCCGATGACGCCGTCGACCTCGACGTCGTCCGCTTCAGCCCCCGCATGCACGCGCACGAGACGGCCCTGTCGACCTCCTTCGGGTTCGGTGGCCATGACGTCTCCCTCGTGCTGACTCGCTAGGAGCCCCCGTCATGACCCTCGCCCCGATTCGTCCTGCCTCCGTCGCCACCGACCGCCTCGAGCAGCTGCTCGACGGCTGCTACCTGCTCGAGGAGGTCTCCGGCGTCGTCGTCGCCGAGGGCTTCGTGGACGGCACTCCCGTCCTGGCCTTCGCCACCGACCCGACCGTCCAGGGCGGTGCCTTGGGCATCGACGGGTGCGGTGCCATTGCGCGCTGGACCGACGAAGCCGTCCGCCGGGGATGCTCGGTCATCGGTCTGTGGCACTCCGGTGGTGCGCGCCTTCGGGAGGGTGTCGCGGGCCTGCACGCCGTGGCCCTGGTGTTCGCCGCCCAGACCGCGGCCAGCGGCAAGGTCGCCCAGATCTCCGTGGTGCTCGGGCCGGCCGCCGGCGGCGCCGCC
>JBKKBU010000274.1:0-11588 GCA_046713755.1 Mycobacteriales bacterium | reverse complement strand
CCGCCGGCGGTTGGGGGGGGGGGGGGGCCGGTGGGCCGGGGCGGCCCCGACTGTCCGACCTCGATGGTCCGCTGTCGCGATGACACCCCACCCAGCCGCCGCGCGTCACCTACCTGCGGCCGGGGCCCTCGTCGTCGCGGCGATCTACGCGCTGCAGGGATCCAGGGTCTCCTGGCCCTTGGAGCCAGCGCCCTACGACCTGCTCGTGGAGCCACCTGATGGCGCCGCCATGCTGCGCGTGCAGGTCAAGACGTGCACGACCCAGCAGCACGGCACGTGGATCTGCTGGGTCACGCGGAGCCGCTATGCCCGCGTACCGGGTGGCAAGCGACGCACGTCCTACGCACCGGGGGACGTGGACGTCCTGGCGGTCGTCACGGGCGATCTCGACGTCTACCTGCTGCCCTTCGAGGTCGTAGCGGGCCGCACCGCGATCACGTTGCGCAGCCACACCGCCTACCGCGCTGCGACCGTCGGTCTGCTCGGAGGTGCGGCAGTGGCCGAGCAGCTCGGGCTTCCGGTGCCCTGACCGTGCGCCGCTGACCCGGTCGCGTCGGAGGTAGGGTCGGCACCGTGACGGGGACCGGGACGGAGTCCGCTCCGTCGGATCGGATCTGGACCGTCCCCAACCTGCTGTCCGCGCTGCGGCTGGCCGGCGTACCTCTCTTCTTGTACTGGGTGCTGGTCACCGAGCAGGACGGTCGCGCCATCCTGCTGCTCATGGCCGCGGGTGCCAGCGACTACTTCGACGGCAAGATCGCTCGCAAGTTCGGGCAGTTCTCGCGCCTCGGGCAGCTGCTGGATCCGGCCGCGGACCGCCTCTACATTCTCGCGACGCTGCTCGCGCTGGTGGTCCGCGACGGCCTGCCGCTGTGGTGGGCGCTCGTGCTCATCGGCCGCGACGTGGGCCTGGCGTTCACGATCCCGGTGCTGCGGCGCTACGGCTACGGGCCGCTGCCCGTGCACTTCCTGGGGAAGGCGGCCACCTTCAACCTGCTGTACGCCTTCCCGATGCTGCTGGCCGCGCTGCCAGCCCGCGATGACGTGCTGTCCACGGTGTTCCGACCGCTCGGTTGGGCGTTTGCGACGTGGGGGAGCCTGCTGTACCTGTGGGCGGGCGTGCTCTACGTCGTCCAGGTACGCCAGGTCGTGCGGGCCGCTCGGGAGGAGACGACGTCATGAGGGCGGTCGTCATGGCCGGGGGCGAGGGAACGCGTCTCCGACCGATGACGGCCAACTTGCCCAAGCCGCTCCTGCCGGTCGCCAACCGCCCGATCATGGAGCACGTCCTGCGGTTGCTGAAGCGGCACGGGTTTGACGAAACCGTGGTCACCGTCCAGTTCCTGGCGTCGCTGGTGCGCAACTACTTCGGTGACGGCGACGAGCTGGGGATGCACCTGTCCTACGCCACCGAGGAGACGCCGCTCGGGACGGCCGGTTCGGTGAAGAACGCCGAGGACGCCCTGCGCGACGACTCGTTCGTGGTCATCTCCGGCGACGCGCTCACCGACATCGACCTGACGGCACTGGTGGCTGCGCACCGCGAGAAGGGCGCGCTGGTGACGGTCTGCCTCAAGCGGGTGCTGGATCCGCTGGAGTTCGGCATCGTGATCACCGGTGAGGACGGCCGGATCGACCGGTTCCTCGAGAAGCCCACCTGGGGCCAGGTGTTCTCCGACCAGGTCAACACCGGGATCTACGTGATGGAGCCCGAGGTGTTCGAGCAGGTGGCGGCAGGGGAAGCCGTCGACTGGTCGGCCGACGTGTTCCCCGCCCTGCTCGACGCGGGCGCGCCGATCTACGGCTGGGTCGCTGATGGCTACTGGGAGGACGTCGGGACGCACGAGTCATATCTCCGATCGCAGGCTGATGTCCTTAACCGTCAGGTAGACGTAGAGATGGACGGCTTCGAGATGGCGCCCGGCATCTGGGTGGGCGAGGGCGCGGAGGTCGATCCGGAGGCAGTGCTGCACGGACCGCTGCTCGTCGGTGACTACGCCAAGGTCGAGGCGGGCGCCGAGCTGCGGGAGTACACGGTGCTCGGTTCCAACGTGATCGTGAAGGGCGGCGCCTTCCTGCACCGGGCCGTCGTGCACGACAACGTCTTCATCGGCCCGCAGGTGACCTTGCGCGGCTGCGTCATCGGCAAGAACAGCGATGTGATGCGCTCCGCCCGGATCGAGGAAGGCGCTGTCATCGGCGACGAGTGCGTCGTCGAGGAGGAGGCGTTCATCTCGAGCGGGGTGAAGGTCTACCCCTTCAAGACCATCGAGGCTGGCGCGGTGGTGCACACCTCGGTGATCTGGGAGTCGCGCGGAACCTCGTCGCTGTTCGGTCCGCGCGGCGTCTCCGGGCTGGTCAACGTCGAGATGACGCCGGAGTTCGTCGTCCGGCTGGCTTCTGCCTACGCCACGACGCTCAAGAAGGGCACCGTGGTCACGACGTCGCGGGACGCCTCGCGCGCGGCGCGGGCCCTGAAGCGGGCGGTGATCGCGGCGCTGACGGCCTCCGCGATCGACGTGCGGGACCTGGAGGTCACGCCGCTGCCGGTCACCCGCTTTGAGACGGCCACGAGCGACGCGGTCGGCGGGGTGGTCCTGCGAACCACACCTGGTGATCCCCAGTCGATCGACGTGGTGTTCCTCGACGAGACCGGCTCCGACCTGTCGCAGGCCGCGCAACGCAAGCTGGAGCGGGTGTTCGGCCGCCAGGAGTTCCGGCGCGCCTTCCCGGGGGAGATCGCCGAGCTGTCGTTCCCGGCCCGCACCCTCGAGACCTACACCCAGGAGCTGCTGCGCACCGTCGATGTCCGTGGCGTCGCCGAAGAGCATCTCAAGATCGTCATCGACACGGCCGGCGGCGCCACGGCCCTCGTGCTACCGAGCCTGCTCGGACGTCTTGGCGTAGATGTCCTCACTGTCAACGGCAGGTTGAGCGAGACGTCGACGACCGAGACGCTTGCCGAGCACCTACGGGATCTCGAGCGGTTGGGCAGTCTCGTGGCCAGCTCGCGGGCTGCCTTCGGGGTCCGCTTCGACCACCTCGGTGAGCGAATCGCGATCGTCGACGAGCGAGGAGAGCTGGTCCACGATGACCGGGCGCTGCTCGTTGTGCTCGACCTGGTCGCGGCCGAACGCGGCCGTGGCAGCCGCATTGCCCTGCCCGTCACGACCACCCGGATCGCAGAGCAGGTGGCTGCGTTCCACGGCGCCGAGATCGCCTGGACCTCGACCTCGCCCGACGACCTGACGCGCTGCGCCCACCGCGAGGGGGTCGTGTTCGCCGGCGATGGCAGGGGCGGCTTCGTCATTCCGGAGTTCTCGGCCGGGATCGACGGCCTCGCGGCCTTCGTGCGGCTGCTGGGCCTGGTGGCCCGGACCAAGCTGTCGCTGTCCGAGATCGACGCCCGGATCCCGATGGCCCACGTCGTCCGCCGAGACGTCCCGACCCCGTGGGCGGCGAAGGGCGCCGTGATGCGCCACGTCGTCGAAGCCGCCGGGGATCGCCTCGTGGACACGACCGACGGGGTGCGGGTCGTCGAGGCCGACGGCTCGTGGGCCATGGTGCTCCCGGACCCGTCGCAGGCGGTGACGCACCTGTGGGCTGAAGCGGCTGATGCAGCGGCGGCGGCCGAGCTGCTGGCGCGCTGGACCGAGGTGGTCGAGCAGGCCGGTCCGTGACCCCCGCCCGCAACCGCTGCCGCTCCTCCCGCCGACCCGGTCCGGACTGGGGCAGGATGGGCCGGTGCCCGCTCCGCAGTCACCACCGTCGCGGCCAGATCGGTCGATGTCTCTTCTTGTCGACATGATGACCAACACCTTGGACGAGGCCTATGCCGACGCGGCACGGGAACGGGCTGTCCTGGGTGCTGCGCGGACCGCCCGCACCTCCACGACGTCCACCTCGATGCCACGCCGACTCACCGCGCTGCTGCTGCTGATCGCCATCGGTGTGGTCACGGGGATCGCCGCGGCTCAGGTCCGTCGGCGCGACGCTGCACAGGCCACCGGGCGCGCCGGCCTGGTCGCCGATGTTCGCAGCCGCACGACCGCCACTGATGCGCTCGCGGCTGATGCCGCCAGGCTGCAGGACGAGGTCACCAAGCGACGTACGGAGGCGCTGGCCACCGACGAGCAGGGCCGGGCGTTGTCGTCGCAGCTCGCCCTGCAGGAGCTGCTCGCCGGAACGACAGCGGTGACGGGCGATGGGGTCGTCGTGACGCTCGATGATGCGTCGACGCCTACAGCGGGGGACCTCGCCGAGCGGGGTGGCCGCCCCGGGGAGGGTCGGGTCCTCGATCGCGACCTGCAGGAGCTCGTCAACGGGCTATGGGCGGCTGGCGCCGAAGCCGTCAGCATCAACCACCAGCGCCTCACCGCCCTCACCGCGATCCGGGCGGCCGGCCAGGCGGTTCTCGTCGACAAGCGGCCGCTCAGCCCGCCCTACGTCGTCCGCGCCCTCGGGGATCCGGCAACGCTCGAGCCGCGGTTCGTCGATGGCGAGGCGGGTCGGCGGCTGGCGACCTACACCTCGCTCTACGGCCTGCGGTTTGACGTCGACGCGGCCGTCGACTTGCGGCTCCCGGCGAGTCGCGAGCCGGACCTGCGCCGGGCCGTTCCCGACGGGCTGCCGCGGTGATTCCCGCCCTGGCTCTCGCCCTCGGGCTGGCCCTCGGTCTCGTGCTCGAGCCGACGGTGCCGGCGTGGCTGCAGCCATACCTTCCCATCGCGGTGGTCGCGGCACTCGACGCGGTCTTCGGGGCCATCCGCGCGCAGCTCGACGGGATCTTCGACGACCGGGTCTTCGTCGTGTCGTTCGTCAGCAACGTCTTGGTCGCCGGTCTGGTGGTGTTCCTGGGCGATCAGCTGGGCGTCGGCGGGCAGCTGTCGACCGGCGTGGTGGTCGTCCTCGGCATCAGGATCTTCTCCAATGCCGCCGCCATCCGGCGGCATGTCTTCCGAGCATGACAGCTGCCCCAGAACGTGCCGGCCGGCTGCGGTGGCTGCGGCCACGGTTGCGCCGGGTCGACATCTCGGTGGCGGTCCTGGTGGGCCTGCTGGGCTTCGCCGCTGCAGTGCAGGTTCGGTCGGCGCAGGATGACGGCCTGCTCGCGTCGGCCCGCGAGGAGGACCTGGTCCGGATCCTGGACGACTTGTCCAACCGCGAGGCACGGTTGCAGCGTGAGGTCGCCGCGCTCACTGCGGCCGAGCAGCGGCTCACCAGCGGTTCCGGTCAGGCGCAGGCTGCGTTGGAGCAGGCCCGCCGACGCACCCAGGTGCTCGGCGTGCTCACCGGTACGGCGATCGCACGCGGGCCAGGAATCGTCCTCACTCTCACCGATCCCGAGGGCGAGATCGGGGCCGAGGTGCTGCTTGACGCGCTCGAGGAGCTGCGCGGCGCCGGCGCGGAGGCGGTGCAGATCGAGGGACCGGTGACCCTCGGTGCCGCCGGTGGCGAGGGGGAGGGACCAGCCAGTGCCGCGGTGGTCCGGGTAGTGGCCAGTACGGCGCTCGTGGACGGTCCCGACGGTGGCGTGGCTGTCGACGGCACGCTGCTGCGGGCGCCGTACCGCTTCACGGTCATCGGAGATCCAGGCACGCTCGCCTCGGCGATGGGCATCCCGGGTGGTGTCGAGGACGTCGTGGGGCGAGCCGGTGGGCAGGCCGCGGTGACGCGCTCTGAGGATCTGGCCGTGACCGCCTTGCGGCCGCTGGAGCGACCTCGTTACGCTCGCCCGACCGGTGAGTCCGACTGACGCCGGCAAGACCTTTTCGCGCACGCTCGACGTGCGCCCGACCGAGAGGCGCCGGTGTACCCCGACGACCTGAAGTACACGGCCGAGCACGAGTGGATCCGGGTCATGGGGGAGGGTGAGGAGGCCGTGTTGCGCCTGGGCATCACCGACTTCGCCCAGGAGGCGCTCGGCGACATCGTCTTCGTGACCCTGCCTGGCGTCGGTACCGACGTCGACCTCGGACAGGCGCTGGGCGAGGTCGAGTCGACCAAGAGCGTCTCGGACGTCTACGCCCCGTTGCCCGGCACCATCACGGCACGCAATGAGCAGCTCGACACGGCACCCGAGCTGGTCAACACCGATCCGTACGGCGACGGCTGGATGGTCGAGCTTGCCCCGACGGGCGGGGTGACGGCGGCACTGGCCCACCCGGCCCTGCTGTCCGCGGCGGCCTACCAGGCACTTCTGACCTGATCAGTCTGCACCTCGGATCGAGACTCGGCGGGCAAGCGCAGACTCTCGACCGCCGGTTGACCCTCAGGGGGAGCCGGCACTACGGTCGTGCCGCCCGGCCGTGTTATCGCACTGCCGGCATTCCGACACACTTGAGTGAAGGCGGGCGCGGACGTGTTCTGCACGCAGTGCGGACAGCAGAATCCTGACGACAGCCGCTTCTGCGCCCGCTGCGGCGCCGCGGTGACGACGCCGTCGGCAGCGGCCGGAGGGCCCAGCGCCGGGGTGGACACCACATCCGCGATCTCCTTGGCGGCGCTCGAGGGTGCCCTCGAGGCGGACGGTGCCGTCGAGGACCCGGGCGGTGGCACCGAGGACGTCGGCCGGGCTCATGCTGTTGAGGCACTGCCCGCCGGCAGCGCGCTGCTGGTGGTGAAGCGTGGCCCCAACGCGGGATCGCGCTTCCTGCTCGACGCGACAACGACGACGGCCGGTCGGCATCCCGAGAGCGACATCTTCTTGGACGACGTCACGGTGAGCCGTCGCCACGCGGAGTTCGTCAGGGATGAGGGCGGCTTCCTGGTGCGCGACGTCGGGAGTCTCAACGGCACCTACCTCAATCGCGAGCGGATCGAGGCAGCTGCGCTCGCCGGCGGCGACGAGGTGCAGATCGGCAAGTACCGGTTGGTGTTCCTCATCGGCGGCGGCCAGTGAGCACCCCCCGTTCGGCGCCCCCGTCCAGCGTGGCCAGCGCTTCGCCCGCGGCGCGAAGCGGCGGTGGCGTGCCGGGTCGGGCGTTCATGAGCATCGGCGAGGTGTTGGGGCAGCTGCGTCCCGACTTCGCGGACATCACCATCTCCAAGATCCGGTTCCTGGAGGCTGAAGGTCTCGTCGAGCCTGAGCGCACCTCCAGCGGCTATCGCAAGTTCTCGCGTGAGGACCTGGCCCGACTGCGCTACGTCCTGTCGGCCCAGCGGGACCACTACCTGCCGCTGCGCGTGATCAAGGAGCACCTCGACGCACTCGATCGTGGTCTGGAGCCCACTGCGCTGGGCAGCACCGGTCCGCGGGTGCCGCGGGCCCTGGTCGCGGCCGAAGGACTGCCCTCACCGGAGAGCTTCCTGCCAGATGTCAGCGAGATCCGGCTCTCCCGCTCCGAGCTCCTTGATGCGGCCGGGCTGGAGGAGGAGCAGCTCGCTCAGCTCGAGCAGTACGCCCTCATCGCCCCGCGCACTGGCGGCAGCCACTACGACGGGGATGCCCTCGTCATCGCCAAGACGGTCGCCGAGATGTGGCGCTTCGGCATCGAGGCGAGGCATCTGCGACCCTTCAAAGCCGCCGCCGACCGGGAGATCGGCCTCGTGGAGCAGGTCGTGACGCCGCTGGTGCGTCAGCGCAACCCCGAGGCGCGGGCCCGCGCCGATGAGGTGGTTCGCGAGCTCGCTGCGCTGTCGGTGAAGCTGCACGCGACGCTGGTCAGGGCTGGTCTCGGACCCGGGCTGCGGCGCTGAGTCGCACACCGGCGATCTCCGGCCCCGAGTCAGGCCCCGCGGGGTAGGGTCCACTACCGATCGACAGTGTCATCGGCAGTTGTCACCCACCGTTGGTCACCCGACGTTGTGCCCCAGTGTTGCCCCAGTGTTGCCCCAGCCCCAGGGAGTGGACGTGGACGAGCCCACCGGGCCGGCGAGCGGCGGTGACCCCACCGATGGTGGCGGGCTCGCCGAGTTGAGCGTCGTGGGTGTGCGGGTCGAGCTGCCGAGCCAACAGCCGATCGTCCTGCTCAAGGAAGTGGCCGGTGACCGCTACCTGCCCATCTGGATCGGCGCCGTCGAGGCCACCGCGATCGCCTTCGCCCAGCAGGGCGTCGTGACGGCCCGTCCCATGACGCACGACCTGCTTCGCGACCTGTTGGCGGCGCTGGACACGCCCCTGCGCAGTGTGACGATCACCGAGCTGCGCGAAGGGGTCTTCTACGCCGAGCTCGGGTTCGACGGCGGCACCACCGTGAGCGCGCGACCCTCGGACGCGATCGCACTCGCGATCCGCACCGGGGCCGTCATCCGCAGCGACGAGGCGGTGCTCGCCGAAGCCGGCATCGCCATCCCGGACGAACAGGAGGACGAGGTCGAGAAGTTCCGCGAGTTCCTGGACACCATCACTCCGGAGGACTTCGAGAAGGACTCCTAACCCTCACCCTTGACGCTACATTGAGGGTTGAGACACGGGGTCGAGGGTTATTGCACAGCGGCGCGCACGTGCCTAGCGTGCACCGCACAGAGCAGAGCGCGGCGCGAGCCCGGTCGCTCGCGAGAGGGAGGCACGCGGTGGTCGACGAGACCGGCAACGGCACGCAGGACCCCGACCCGGCCGACCCGGTCCTGCCGGCCGCGCCGCGGCCGACCCTCAACCTGCAGGGCAGCTTGTTCGACGACTTCCCGCTGGAGGACCAGCCGGGAGCGACCCCCGAAGGCGTCGGCTACCGCGGCCCCACGGCCTGCAGCGCCGCCGGCATCACCTACCGCCAGCTCGACTACTGGGCTCGGACGGGGCTGGTCGAGGCCAGTGTCCGCGAGGCCTCCGGGTCCGGCACGCAGCGGCTCTACAGCTTCCGGGACATCCTCGTCCTCAAGATCGTCAAGAAGCTCCTCGACGCTGGCGTGTCGCTCCAGAACATCCGAAGTGCGATCTCGACGTTGCGGGACCGCGGTGTCGACGAACTCGCCCAGATCACGCTCATGAGCGACGGCACCACGGTCTACGAGTGCACCAGCACCGATGAGGTCGTCGACCTGCTCCAAGGCGGTCAGGCGGTGTTCGCGATCGCGGTAGGACGGCACGTCCGCGACGTCGAGGGGACGTTGGCGCAGCTGCCGGGAGAGCGGGCCCGGGAGGCTGGTGGCGCTGGCACCGGTGCCGCGGGCACCGAAGCCGACGAGCTGGCCACCCGCCGCCGCCGCCGCACCGCCGGCTGATCAGCCCGGCCTGCCCGTCGGCGGCGGAAGGGGTAGACCCAGCTGCCAGCGGGTGCCAACGGCACGCTCGGTGCGGCCTGACCGGTCGCTGCTAGCCTGAGCCGGCCGACGACCCCACGCGGGAGAGTCCCCGCGCACACCAGCGCGGGGCGCCGAAGGAGCAAGTCCTCCCCGACAACCTCTCAGGCCCCCTGGACCGCGTAGGACAGGCAACTCTGGAAAGCGGTCGCTCTCACGAGCGCCCCACCGACGGTGCAAGCCCGCTCGCGGGTGAAGCTCTCAGGTCCCGTGACAGAGGGGGAGGGCCCGCCGGATGCTGCCGACAGCGTTCGGTCAGCGCTCAGTGCCAGGAGGCCTCCCATGACCGATGACCGGACCAACCGGGCGACGCTTCGCGACCTCGAGCAGGCCGCTCCGTTCGCCACCCGTCACATCGGCCCCGGCGAGGACGACATCGCCAAGATGCTGGCCGTCATCGGCCACGGCAGCCTGGCCGAGCTGGCCCTCGCGGCGGTCCCCGAGGCCATTCGCGCGACCGAGGGGCTCGACCTACCGGCTGCCGCCAGTGAGCAGGAGGCGATCGCCGAGCTGCGGGCGCTGGCCGCCCGCAACACCGTGCAGGTCCCGATGCTGGGGCTCGGCTACGCCGGAACCCACACGCCTCCGGTCGTGCTGCGCAACGTCCTCGAGTCGCCGGCCTGGTACACCGCCTACACGCCCTACCAGCCCGAGATCAGCCAAGGCCGACTCGAGGCGCTGCTCAACTTCCAGACCGTCGTCTGCGACCTCACCGGGCTCCCCATCGCGGGCGCCAGCCTGCTGGACGAGTCCACGGCCGCAGCCGAAGCGATGACGCTGGCCCGGCGGGCCAGCCCGGCCCCGGCTGACGCGGTGTTCCTCATCGACGCCGACACCCACCCGCAGACGATCGCGGTCATCCAGACCCGCGCCGAGCCGCTCGGCCTCGCGGTGGTGGTGGCCGACTTGTCGACAAGCCTCCCTGACGATACTGAGGTCTTCGGGGTCTTGCTCCAGTACCCCGGTTCCAGCGGCGCCGTGCGCGACCTGCGCCCGCTCGTCGAGGCGGCCCACGAGCGCCGTGCCATCGTCGCGGTCGCAGCCGACCTGCTGGCCCTCACCCTCCTGACCAGCCCCGGGGAGCTCGGCGCCGACATCGCCGTCGGTACCAGCCAGCGCTTCGGCGTACCGCTGGGCTACGGCGGACCGCATGCCGGGTATCTGGCCGTGCGCCAGGGCCTGGAGCGCTCGATGCCCGGCCGCCTGGTGGGTGTGAGCGTCGACGCCGCCGGCAACCAGGCCTACCGACTCGCGTTGCAGACCCGCGAGCAGCACATCCGCCGTGAGAAGGCGACCTCCAACATCTGCACGGCCCAGGTCTTGCTGGCCGTCATCGCCGGGATGTACGCCGTCTGGCACGGCCCGGAGGGCTTGCGCACCATCGCGACCCGGACCCACCGGATGGCAACCCTGCTCGCGGCCGCACTGCAGGGCAAGGCGGAGATCGTCCACCCGGCCTTCTTCGACACCGTGGCCGCCCGCGTCCCCGGCCAGGCGGAGCAGATCGTCGATGCGGCCCGCCAAGCGGGGGTCGACCTGCGGCTGGTGGACGCCGACACGGTCGGCATCAGCACCGACGAGACCACCACCCGTGCGCACCTCGAGGTCGTCCTCACGGCCTTCGGGGCGGGCCTCCCGAACTGGGACGCGCTGGACGCTGACACGCCGGATGCCCTGCCGACCGAGCGACTGCGCACGTCGGCGTACCTCACCCACGAGGTGTTCCGCACCCACCACAGCGAGACCGCGATGCTCCGCTACCTGCGCCGGCTGTCCGACAAGGACCTGGCCCTGGACCGCACGATGATCCCGCTCGGCTCCTGCACGATGAAGCTCAACGCCACGACCGAGATGGAGCCGGTCACCTGGCCGGAGTTCGGCGGGCTGCACCCCTTCACGCCGCCGCAGCACGCGCAGGGCTACCGGCAGCTCGTCACGGACCTCGAGCGGTGGCTCTGCGAGGTCACGGGCTACGACGCCTGCAGCCTGCAGCCCAACGCCGGCAGTCAGGGCGAGCTCGCCGGTCTGCTCGCGATCCGCGGCTACCACCGGGCCAACGGAGAGACCGACCGCGACGTCTGCCTCATCCCGGCCAGCGCGCACGGCACCAACGCCGCCAGCGCAGTCATGGCCGGGATGCGCGTGGTGGTCGTCGGTACCACGCCGACCGGCGATGTCGACGTCGACGACCTGCACGCCAAGATCGCCACGCATCGCGACCGGCTGGCCGCGCTGATGGTGACCTACCCGAGCACGCACGGCGTGTTCGAGGAGACGATCACCGACATCTGCGCGTCGGTGCACGCCGCCGGCGGTCAGGTCTACGTGGACGGCGCGAACCTCAACGC
>JBKKBU010000273.1:0-5120 GCA_046713755.1 Mycobacteriales bacterium | reverse complement strand
CGCCCGGGGGGCGGCGCCACCCCCCCCCCCAAACCCCCCCCCCTGCCCCCCGCCCCCGCCCCCCCCGGGGGGGTGGCGGGGCTCCGTCGGTGAGCGGGCCGGTGTGTCAGGCGGTGCGGCGGCTGCGCACAATCGCCCGGACGCCGAGCGCCAGGCTGTAGGCGGCAGTGGTGAGGATCGTCAGGCCGAAGCACAGCCAGAAGGCCGATCCCACGTTGGAGGCGCTGTCGCTGGCGCCATCGCTCTGGCCGATCCCCGCGAGGAACCAGAAGGCGACGAGCAGAGTGCCAAGGACGGCGTAGGTCTTCTTCGGTGCTGGCATGGTTCCCCCTGTGATGGTTGGTGCCTCAAGTTATAGGAAGATAGGGGGGTCTTGTCAACGCCTGAGGCGTCGCACCAGGGCGACCACGTGCCCCGACGCCGCGACTGCGAGCGCAAACCACGCGAGGGGGTCGTGCGCGCCGAACCGCTCGCCGGGCAGCATCGACAGGGCGAGGCTGAGCAGCACCAGGACGCCGGCCACGATGGCCCCGAGTCCGGCGTCGACCAGCGGGGTGAGCGCCAGCGGGACCAGGCCGCGCCGGCGGCGCACTCGATCGCTCCACGCCAGGTCGGCCAGCGCGCCGAGGGCCCCCTCCAAGGCCAGCCGCCGACCGGGAACCCCCGCGGCGCGCGCCTCGTGGACATGGCTCGCCACCTCTGCCTGGCGCCGCTCGGCCTCCTCGTCGGGGACGAGCTGGGTGTAGGTGCGGCACCACGCCTCGGTGAGGCTCATGACGTCGCCAGTCGGCCTGTGGCGGGCTGGGCGTGGCTTGCTGCGCGCGCCGCGGCCAGGGCGGTGTGGCCCGCGGCCGTGACGCGGTAGAGCCGCCGGACCGGCCGGCCGAGCTCAGAGGCATCACCGTCCTCCCAGGAGCTGGCGAGCAGCTCCCCGCGCTCCAGCCGGTCGAGCGCCTTGTAGAGCGTCCCGTGGCCGAGCAGCGACCGCCCGCCGTGCGCGGCAAGGGCCTGGGCCAGGGCGAAGCCGTGGCTGTCCGGCTCGCCGATCAGGACGTCGAGCACGTCGATCTCCAGCGGCAGCAGCACACCGGCGCGACGACGAGGCACGAGCGGAGCGTAGCCCCGGCTGGGGTTGCTCCGCGCCGTCATGGACGCGAAGATCACGCCATGGCCGACCTGCGCTGCGCCGACGGGTCGGTGCTCGGCGTGCACGCCGAGCCAGTGCGGGACCGCGACGGTGTCCCCTACGAGGTGACCTTGCGCCTCACCCGCGACGGCAAGCCCTTCGGAGAGGTCGGCGAGCGGTGCGGCTACTTCCTGGCAGCCACCGCCTCCCGGCTGCGGGCGGCCCGTCGCGACGATCCCCACGGGTTCCCGCGAAGCAGCGCCGAGGCCGGCGTACGCGCTTGGGCCTGTGATGCCGCCGTCGACCAGGACGCCGCGTGGGACACCCTGACGCGCTACCTGCCGCGGGACCGCGAGCTGTTCGCGTTCCGCGCGCGTGACCCCGATGACCTGGCGTCGGTGGGGGAGCTGCGGGCCCGCCTCGAGGTGGTGAAGCAGTGGTCGGGGGCTTCCGGAGCCGAGCCCGGTAGTTGGCGCCTGCTGACCTGCGCGGTCGTCGAAGCCTGGGGTGCTGGTGGCGTCGGCCTGCGCTGCGTGCTGTCGAGCGAGGCGTTGCAGGACTTCCTCGACCGGCTGGTGCAGGACTTCGCCGACGTCGGCGCCGCCTACGACCCCGACGAGGACGCTGCCGCGCTGCGCCGCCCCGTCGGTTGAGCTGCACAGGACCCGCACGAACAGTGCACCCCGGGCGGCCGGTCGGCGGATACCCTCGGCAGAGCATCACCCTGACCCGGTAAGGAGCTGACGTGGGCCTGCGCGATGTCGTCTACGGCGTCTACGAACGACGGCTCGCGTCGACCCTCCAGCGGCAGGGTGCTCCGGTCCCGCGGCACGTCGGCGTCATCCTCGACGGCAACCGCCGGTGGGCGAAGTCCGTGGGGGCCACGGCCGGCGCGGGCCACCAGCGCGGCGCCGACAAGATCGTTGACCTGCTCGGCTGGTGCGACGACGCCGGCGTCGAGCTGGTCACCTTGTGGCTGCTGTCGACCGACAACCTGGGTAGGCCGGCCGCCGAGCTCGCCCAGCTGCTGGGCATCATCGAGGGCGTCGTGCTCGACCTCGCTCAGCCGCAGAACCGGTGGACGCTCAACATCGTCGGTGCGCTCGACCTGCTGCCCGACGACACCGCTGCCCGGTTGAAGGAAGCGGCCGAGCTGACCGTCGGCCGACCGGGAGTCGAGGTCAATGTCGCGATCGGCTACGGCGGGCGCCGCGAGATCGCCGACGCGGTCCGCGCGATGCTGCAGGCCCACGCGGCTGCCGGCTCGACCCTCGAGGAGGTCGCTGACGTGCTCGATGTCGAGCACATCGCCGAGCACCTCTACACCCGCGGCCAGCCCGACCCGGATCTCGTCATCCGCACCAGCGGTGAGCAGCGGCTGTCCGGGTTCCTGCTCTGGCAGAGCGCGCACAGCGAGTTCTACTTCTGCGACGCCTACTGGCCGGACTTCCGACACGTCGACTTCCTGCGTGCCTTGCGCGCCTACGCGGCCCGGCAGCGGCGCTTCGGCACGTGAGCCTGCCGCTGGAGTACGTCCGGTTGGGGCTGGCGTTCGACCGGCTGGAAAGCGGTTTTGTCGATGCCTACACCGGTCCCGCCCACATCCGGGCCGCCGTCGAGAACGAGCCGGCGCCGAGTGCTGGCGAGTTGGCGCGACGCGCGCGCGAGCTGCTGCGCGAGTTGCCCTCGGCCGGCGTGTCGGGGGTGCGGGCGGCGTGGTTGAGCGGTCAGCTGACCGGGCTCGAGACCAGTGCCCGTGTCATGGCCGGCGAGCCGGTCGGCTTCGTGGAGCAGGTGCAGCGCTACTTCCAGGTGACGCCGACGATGGGCGACCAAGCGGCGTACGCCGATGCCCGTCGCGCTCTGGATGGGCTGCTGCCCGGCGACGGCCCGCTGGCCGAGCGCTACGAGCACTACCGCACCCGCACGGCGGCAGTGCCACCCGAGAAGCTGGCGCTGACTGTCGACGCGATGTCGTCGGTGCTGCGCGCCGCGGTGCGCGAGCGGATCGGGCTGCCGGACGGCGAGCGGGTCGACTACGAGGTCGTCGGTGACAAGCCCTGGGCCGGCTTCAACTACTACCAGGGCGGGCTGCTGTCGAAGGTGGCCATCAACTCCGATATCCCGGTGGGACTAGGAGTTCTGCCGGACCTGATCGCGCACGAGTCCTATCCGGGGCACCACACCGAGCACGTCCGCAAGGAGGCCGGCCTCGCTGACCACGTCGAGACCCAGGTGTTCCTCGTCAACACCCCCGAGTGCCTCATGGCGGAGGGGTTGGCCGACCTCGGGCTGCGCGGTCTGGGCATGGCCGATCACGACTGGACCGACCTCTACGCCGACCTCGGCATCCGCTACGACGCCGAGCTCGGTGCCCGGATCGCCGAAGCCGCCGCTGCTCTGGGAGCGGTCCGACAGGACGCGGCGCTGCTGCTGCACGACCGCGGTGCCTCAGTCGACGACGTCGTGGCGTACCTGCAGCGATGGGCGTTGCACGGTCCGGAACGCGCCGCGTCGGCGGTGCGCTTTGTCAGCGACCCGCTGTGGCGGGCCTACATCTCGACCTACGTCGAAGGTGCGGCCCTGATCGGGCGGTGGCTCGACGCGACGCCGCCGGACCAGGTCGGCGCGCGCTTCCGCCGGCTGCTCGACGAGCAGCTCACCCCCGCCGCCATCGCCACCGAGCTCACCCCCGCCTAAACCGCCCGACCGGACCGCCCCACCACACCCCCCCCGCAACGTCCGCTCGCGTTCCGACTGGGCGCTTCCGGTGGAGCGGACGTTGTGGGATCGGCGGCGTGGCGGTGTGGCGGTGCGGCCACGCGGCGGACACCAAGGGTTCACGGGCGTCACCCCCGCTGCATGCGTGTCGCTCCCGCCCACGCGGTCGGGCGCGCCTACCGTCGATGACAGCGGCAGGCACACCGCCGGTCGCTCGGGAGGCCCGGTTGCGCGCAGGCGTACGGAAAGGGGCCGAGACCCGGCCCCGGTGGCCAGGTCCCGGTCGACGATCCGCGGGGAGCTGCTGACATGGCTGGTGCTGACCGGAAGCGCGTTACCAAGACCTACGTCTTGGACACCTCGGTCCTGCTGTCGGACCCCCAGGCGATCGGCCGCTTCGCCGAGCACGAGGTGGTGCTGCCGCTGGTGGTGATCACCGAGCTCGAAGGCAAGCGCGACCACCCGGAGCTCGGCTGGTTCGCCCGGCAGGCACTGCGCATGCTGGACGACCTGCGGATCGAGCACGGCCGCCTCGACCAGCCGCTGCCCAACGGGGAGGGCACCCTGCGGGTCGAGCTCAACCACACCGACAGCAACGTCCTGCCGGCCGGCTTCCGGGTCGCCGAGAACGACACCCGCATCCTTGCGGTCGCCGCCAACCTCGCCGCTGACGGCGACGACGTGATCCTGGTCAGCAAGGACCTGCCGCTGCGCGTCAAGGCCGCGTCGATCGGCCTGGTCGCCGAGGAGTACCGGGCGGAGCTCGCCGTGGATTGCGGCTGGACCGGTATGGCGGAGCTCTCGGTGCCGGCCTCAGAGCTCGACCGGCTCTACGAGGAAGGCTCCATCGACCTCGAGGAGGCCCGCGAGCTGCCGACCCACACCGGGCTGGTGCTGCTGTCCGAGCGCGGCAGCGGCCTCGGCCGGGTCGCCCCCGACAAGTCCGTCCGACTGGTCCGCGGCGACCGCGACGCCTTCGGGGTCCACGGCCGCAGCGCCGAGCAGCGGATCGCCATCGAGCTGTTGCTCGACCCCGACGTCGGCATCGTCTCGCTGGGTGGCCGCGCCGGCACCGGCAAGTCCGCCCTTGCACTGTGCGCCGGTCTCGAGTCGGTGCTGGAGCGGCGCGCCCACAAGAAGGTCATTGTCTTCCGTCCCCTCTACGCCGTCGGCGGCCAGGAGCTCGGCTACCTCCCCGGTGACTCGGCTGAGAAGATGGGCCCATGGGCACAGGCGGTTTTTGACACGCTCGGCGCGCTGGTCGCGCCCGAGG
>JBKKBU010000272.1:0-14604 GCA_046713755.1 Mycobacteriales bacterium | reverse complement strand
CCCCCCGGTGTGGGGGCTGGGCGGCGCCGCCGCGCGGGCGGCCCCCCCCCCCCCACAGCCCGCGGGGGTCGGGGGGGGCCGCCACGCTGGGCTCAGCCGCCGATGGCCGACATGGGGCGTTGCGGCTGCAGGAAGTCGACGTCGTCGATGCCGTGGCCGGCCCGCTTGCCGGCGACCGCGGCCCGCATCCGCACGGCGAGCTCAGCGTCGCTCGCGCCGGCTCGCAATGGGGCGCGCAGATCCGACTCCTCGCGGGCGAACAGGCAGTTGCGCAGCTGCCCATCCGCCGTCAGCCGAAGCCGGTCGCAGGTCCCGCAGAAGGGTCGGGTCACCGACCCCACTACCCCGACCCGAGCGGGACCGCCATCGACGAGGAACGACTCGGCGGGCGCACTGCCCCGGTCCTCAGCAGGCGTCAGCTGGTAGCGGGTGGCCAGCAGCGTGAGCACCTCGTCGGCGGTGACCATGAGGTTGCGATCCCAGCCGTGCTGCGGATCGAGCGGCATCTGCTCGATGAAGCGCAGCTCGTAGCCACGGGCCAGGCTCCACTCGAGCAGCTCGGCAGCCTCGTCGTCGTTGTGACCACGCATCAGGACCGTGTTGACCTTGACCGGGACCAAGCCGGCCGCCGCAGCAGCGGCCAGCCCAGCGACGACGTCGTGGTGCCGGTCGCGCCGCGTCAGCTCGAGAAATCGCTCGGGGCGCAGCGTGTCGAGGCTGACGTTGACGCGCTGCAGCCCGGCCGTGGCGAGCGGACCGGCGAGCTTGGCCAGCCCGAGGCCGTTGGTGGTGAGCGACACCCGCACCCCGAGCTCGACCAGCCGGGCGACGAGCCCGACGACTCCCGGCCGCAGCAACGGCTCGCCGCCGGTGAGGCGCACCGTCGTGACACCCTCGGCCACCGCGACCGCCACGAGGCGGACCAGCTCGTCGTCAGTGAGGAGCTCGGGCTTGGGCAGCCAGGGCAGTCCCTCGGCAGGCATGCAGTAGGTGCAGCGCAAGTTGCACTTGTCCGTCAGCGATACCCGCAGGTCAGTCGCCACCCGCCCGAAGCCGTCGACCAGACCGCTCGGCTGCATGCCATCAGCCTACGTCCGGATCAGCGTCCTGCCACGTGGGCCCGCAGCTTCGGCTCCAGGTCCTCAGGAGCGCCGACCAGGTGGAGCAGCTCCCGAGCTTCGGCGGTCCGACTGTCGTCGCCGGTCAGCTCGGCGTACCAGAACAGGGCTACAGCCGGCCAGGCAGTCACCCCGAGGGTCTGCCACTCATCTGCAGCGGCCAGCAACCGCGACCAGTCGCCGGTCAGGAAGGCGTGCAGGGCGTGGTCGACCGCGCGGGCGTCGGCGAGGTCCGGCAGCGCGGGTAGGTGCAGCTCAATGAGCGGCCGCTCGCCCTTGAGCAGGTCGTCCAGCTCCAGCCACCGCACGGCGATCGCAGCGATCGCGGGCGCCCCCCGCTCGCGCGCTTCGCGCCGCAGGGTCTCACCGTCAGCGAACGAGACCCGCCGCCGCGACAGCACGAGGCACTGCAGCCGGAGCAGCCCGGGGCGAAGCGACCAGAAGGACTGCTCGATCTCGGCATCGAGGGCCATCACGTCCTGGGCCAGAGCGGGGACGTCCGCGAAGTGCCCCGAGTCGGCGGCAACCTGGGCCCGGCACGCCGTCGCCTCCCGCACATAGGCCAGCCCGATGGAATCAGCCATGGGACCGAGGGCCGCCAGCGCCCGGTCAGCGTCGGTACGACG
Organism: Mycobacteriales bacterium; assembly: GCA_046713755.1. Classification (GTDB taxonomy): domain Bacteria; phylum Actinomycetota; class Actinomycetes; order Mycobacteriales; family SCTD01; genus JAUYQP01. The sequence goes on along the minus strand of JBKKBU010000272.1, from coordinate 12,860 downwards.
GCCCTGTCGGCTGCGCAAGATCGCCTCGGAGACCAGCGCGTCGAAGCGCTGATGGTCGGTCGGTCGCGCCTCCGCGATCCGCTGCGAGCCCACCAGCAGCTCCTCGGCGAGCACGAGCTCGCCCTGCAGGGTGGCGGCGTCGCAGGCCGCCCAGGTGGCATTCCTCGCCACGTGGTTGACCCCGATATCCTGGGCCAGCCGGAGCGCCTCGCGACCGTGCCGCAGTGCATCGGCCAGCTCGAGCGCCTGGAGATCCACCATCGTCCGACCGACCAGGATGCGGCAGCGACCGGCCTCGTCGTCTGGCCGCAGCAAGGCCTCCGCATGGCCGCACCACTCATCGAGGTAGGGCCGCCCATGGAAGGTCGCATGGAAGGCGACGAGCTGGGCCGCGATGGAGGCCATCCGCGCGTCGCCCGCCCGCTGTGCGGCGTCGTACGCGCGGACGTACGCCGCTGGGATGCGCGACGGTGCCTCGCCCATGTCTGCGTAGGCCCGCTGCGCCTCGACCTTGGCGATCCCCACGAGGTCATCCAGCTCGACGTAGACGGCTTGGGCAGCCGCGAACAGTGCATCTGCCACCGCCGGCTGGGTGTGGGTGCGAAGGGTGGCCTCGAGCAGCAGTGCCTGCGCGGTGCCGCTGCGGTCCCCCGCAGCTTCAGCGGCGGCGCGGGCGGCCGTGACCGACGCCAGCGCCCGGTCATCATCGCCGAGCACCTCGAGGACCTCTCCGAGCGCCAAGTCGAGGTCCACCCGGTCCAGCTCGCAGATCCCCAGGTGGTCAACAATGCTCTCGGCTCGGCGCAACACCTCGAGCGCCCCGGTTGGTCGCTCCTGCACCAGCCCGTGGGCGTGGGCAAGCAGTGCCAGCAGAGTCTCGCCGGCCAGCGTGCAGTCCGGTTCGCCGCGCCCCTCGGACAGCATCAAGGCGGCTTCCAGGTGAGCTGCTCGGGCAGCCATGGCGCCGTGGGGCAGGCGCACGGAGTACCAGTCCGCCGCCGCGCGGTGCTGCTCGACGCGGCGCCCGCGCAGCAACCCTTCGTACGCAACATCCCGGACGAGAGCGTGCCGGAAACGGAGCTGGGCACCGTCCTGGCCCGGCTCCCACCGGAGCAAACCCCGGGTGACGACGCTCTCAACGTCCTCGGACACGTCCCGGCGAGCCAGGTGCCTCAGCAGGTCGGGCTCGACGACATCGCCCGACACCGAGGCCAGCGCCAGCACCTCGCGTTCGTCCGGCTCGAGCAGGTCGAGGCGGCCGGTGACGAACATGCGCATGACGGTCGGCACCTGCCGCAGCTGGTCGGGCTGGCGCAGCACCGCACCATCGACGGTCAGCTCCACCGTTCCCTTGTCCAGCAGCAACTGCGAGCACTGCTCGAGGAACAACGGCACCCCGCCAGCCCGCTCCGACAGGAAGCCGGCCAGCTCGCCTGAGGCGCCTGGCAGGAGCAGCTCGACCAGCTCCGCGCTAGCACTCGGGTCCAGCGGCGGCACCACGATGGCCGGCGACGCAAGGACAGGTGCGCCATCCGGACGGCAGGTCGCCAGGACCGCGATCCCGGCCCGGCCGACGAGCGCCCCGACCAGCGACAGCTCTGACTCCGTCGCCCAGTGCAGGTCGTCGACAAGCAGCAGCAGCGGCTCAACCATCGCGCGCGCTAGCAGCACGGTGACGAGGGCCTCGAGCTGGGCATCGACCGGATCCGCCTCGTGGGTGTCGACCGCGAGGCCAGCCAGTTTCCGCAAGCGGCGTCGCAGGATCGGCGGGTGGTCCTCGAGCCACGACGCAGGCAGGCCACGGGCCAGCTCGGTGGCCAGGGCCGACTCGTCGCCGGCCCGGAAGGACGGGCATCCCGCGGCAAGGACGAGGCGACCACTGCGCGCCGCCCACTCCCTCGCGCAGCGGGACTTACCGACGCCCGGCTCGCCGACCAGGAGCGCGGTCCCCAAGGCCTCGTCGAGGGCGGTGAGCAGCGCCTCGCGCCCGACGAACGGAGTGCTCGACGGCAGCCGGCGACTGTCCGGGAGCGCGCGCCCGTCCTCCCAGACCAGCTTGCGCGCCGCCACCGGCAGCTCCCGGTGGCGGACCGTGAACTGGGTCTCCTCCGACCATCGCAGCGAGGTCGGGACGCCCGGTAGCAGGACGGAGGCGACGAGGACCTCGCCCGGGGCCGCCGCCGTGCACAGCCGGCTCCCGACGTTGACCGCGTCGCCAGAGACCGAAAATCCGCCGCGCTCCCAGGATGGGGCGACCAGCACCTCGCCAAGGTTGACCCCGACCCGAAGCCGCGGCAGCTCCGGTCCGTAGGCTGCCCGGCGCTCCTCGACCAAGCGCTGCATCTGCACCGCGGCGGCCAGCGCGCGAAGGGGCGCGTCCTCGCTGGTGCGCACGGCACCGAACACCGCCATGAAGCCGTCCCCCTCGATGGACGGGACGTCGCCTCCCAGCTCGAGACAGGCCCGGCGCAACCCGTTCATGAGCGGCCGCACCAGCAGGTGGACCTCCTCGGGGTCGAGGGCCTCGCACAGCTGGGTGTAGCCGGCCAGGTCTGCGAAGACCACTGCGACGACCCGACGGGTGGCGGTGACGGTCGACGACCCGCACCCGTCGCACAGCGCCGCACCGGGAGGCAGTGAAGCGCCGCACGCGATGCACAGGGCAGCGGCCGCACCGACTCCGGGCATGAGCTGCCTCAGCCCGTGGTCGGGCGCTTGCTGCCGAAGCCGCGGGTCCGGCTGGCACCTGAGTAGACGACCTCGTGGGAGATCACGTCGTCGCGATCGGTGTACTCGAGCAGCCTCTCGTTCAGCAGCGTGAAGTCGTCGGAGACCAGTTCCACCACGGCATCCACGTCGTTGCGCCCGAAGGCCAGGGCAACGGCTTCCGCCACGCCCTCGACGGGGGTGAGCTCCTGCACCCGCTCCCGCCACTGGCGCACCGCCCCGCGGCGCAGTGACAACAGGACGAAGGCCACGAAGTCCCCCGGCTCGAGGTTCGACGGCACCCCAGGACCAGGCTGTAGGTAGATCAGGTCGCAGGGCGGCGCCTGATCCGATGGACACACCACGCGGTAGGCATTCTCTACGGTCTGTCCGACCGGTCCCGGCTCACCGGCGTCCGGCGGGGTGCTGATCATCGCGTAGGTCCCCACCCCGAATCCGTGGAAGGGCCCGCCCACCCCCGACAAACTGGCCCGCAGCGTGCCGCGCAGCACCAGGTCGTGCAGCTCGTCGCTGTGGCTCAGCTTGCTCTTGAGGAACAGCACGTGAACGTCAGACACCGAGAACCCCCTCTTCGGACGGACCCCTCCGCCCTCCGGTCGCACGCTAGCGTCATTGACGTCCGATTTGTGCAGTGCGTCGGCAGTCCGACACCTGCACAACTCCAGGTCGCCCCCAGGGAGAACTCGTGCTGCTCGTCACCGCCCGCATCACCACCCAGCCCGGCGCCAAGGACCAGCTGCTGCCGGCCGCGCAGCGCATGGTCGAGGCGACCCGTCAGGAGGACGGCTGCCTGTCGTACGAGCTGTTGGAGTCGACCGAGACGCCCGACAGCTACGTCATGCTCGAGACCTGGCGCGACCGGGCGGCACTTGACCAGCACATGGTGGCCCCGGCGATGGCGGCCTTCGGCGGCGAGGCCGGGCCGCACCTGACCGGCGTCGAGATCACCCTCCACGAGGTGTCGAGCAGCGGCCCGCTGTAGGGCTACCCGCTGTAGGGCTAGCGGTCGCCGTCGACGAGGAAGCCCCGCACGATCGCGGGGCGGGCCCCGACACACGACTCGAGCGCCGCCTCTTGGCGTGGCGTGGCGTCGGTGATCCGGAAGCGCACCGCGAAGCGGCGCTGCAACTCTGGGTCCGGATTGCCCCTGTCGGCGACCGGTTCCACTCCGGGGAGGCCGCCGCACTCCGCCCGCAGCGCCTCGCGGTCGGCCTGGGTGACGCCCTGCACCATGGTGACCACCAGGATGCGGTCGCGCCCCTCCACGAAGTACGCGAAGACGCCGGCCATGACGATGCTGCCGGCCATCAGCGTCCCGCCTACCGCCAGGAAGACCTTGTCGCTGCGCTTCACGCGGCCATTCTCCGGTACGCCGAGCTCGACCGCCGTCGCGGGTACCGTCCGGCTGGTGGACCTGCAGGTCGCCGAGTGGCGACGCCCTGATCCTGCGCTGCTGAAGCTGCGCAGAGGCGAGTGCCTGCTGCTGCTCGGGCTGCCCTCGCTGGTCGCAGGACTCACCGTGCTGGTCGCCGCCGGTCCCGTCGAGGCGCTCGCCGTCGTCCTCATCGGCGTGGTCGCCATCGGGATCGCGCTGGCCGTCGTCGAGCGCCGCTTTCAGGCCTGGGGCTACGTCGAGAGGGAGGACGACCTGCTGGTCCGCCGCGGCGTCCTCATCCGTCGGACGTCCGTCGTGCCCTACGGCCGGATGCAGTACGTCGACGTGCTGGCCGGGCCGCTGGACCGTCGCTACGGCATCGCGAACGTTGTCCTGCACACGGCGGCAGCCGCCACCGACGCGTCGATCCCGGGTCTGCGCCAGGACGAGGCGGAGCGGTTGCGCGACCGGCTGGCGGCGCTCGGCGAGGCGCGCGCCGCCGGTGTCTGACTGGTCGCGGCTGCACCCCCTGACCCCGCTGCTGCGCGGCGGCCGCTACCTGCTCGCCCTGGTTGCTGTCGCCGGACAGCAGGGCCTGCGCGACGCCGACCTGCGCTTCGTCGCTCTGGCTGTCGGCGTCGGCACCCCACTGGCGATCCTCGGCGGTTACCTGTCGTGGCGGGCGACCCGCTACCGGGTCGAGGGCAGCGAGCTGCACGTCGCGAGCGGGGTCCTGCAGAAGCGCGATCGTCGCGTGCCGTTGCCGCGCGTGCAGAGCATCGACGTCGTACGGCCGCTTGTCGCCCGCGTGCTCGGCCTCGCCGAGCTGCGGCTCGAGGTCGTCGGGGGCGGTAGCACCGAGGCGCGGCTGTCCTACCTCACCGAGGACGACGCCAAGCGGCTGCGGACCTCGCTGCTGGCGCTGGCAGCAGGCCGCGTCGACCAGGACGAGCAGTCGGCCGCCGAGCACGTGCTCGTGGACGTGCCCACGCGAGCGCTCATCACCTCGACGCTGCTGGGCGCGCCAGTGGTGGTCGGAGCCCTGCTACTGATCGGGCTGGTGATCTCAGCCGTCGTCGACGTCAGGGTGGCAGGAGCCCTGCTGTTCGGAGCGCTGCCGCTACTGCTCGCCGTCGGGAGCCTGGCAGTGCGGCGGGTGCTGACGGAGTACGGCTTCTCGGTGGCCGAGGTCCCCGACGGACTACGGCTGCGCCATGGGCTGCTCGACCGGCGTACCCAGACGATCCCGCTGGGTCGGGTGCAGACCATCCGGGTCCGCGAGCCGCTGCTGTGGCGTCATCGTGGCTGGGTCCGGGTCGAGATCGACGTCGCGGGCTACTCCGCTGGTCGTAGTGAGGAGCAGTCAGCTACCTCCGCCCTGCTGCCCGTCGCGCCCCGGGAACTCGCCACCGCCCTGGTCGCCCGGGTGCTCGGTGCCCAGCTGCCCGAGGCCGCCGAGCCGCCGCCACCCTCGGCGCGCTTTCGCGCGCCCCTTTCCGTACGTCGGATGCGGATCGGCGCCGACCGCCGGCACGTCATCGCCAGCCACGGTGTCTTCACCACGACCACCGATGTCGTCCCCCTGGCGAAGGTGCAGAGCTTGCGGGTCACGACCGGGCCCTGGCAGCGCCGGCTCGGCCTCGCGTCGCTGCACGTCGACAGCGCCGGCCGCCGGCTGCCGGGCGCGGTCCTGCGGCACCGGTCCGCGCGCGAGGCCGACGAGCTGCTGGACGTCCTCACGGCCCGGGCCAGGGCGGCGCGGTGACGCCCGGCGCCGCGCGGATGCTGTGCAAGATCATCGTTATGCCCTACCTTGCCCTGGTCTGCCCGCATTCCTAACACGGGCAACGGGGGGATCGACATGCGCGTCCGGATTCGACTGCTGCTCGCCTGCGCCACCGTGGTGGCCGCCGCAAGCACCTCCGTGGCCGCCCCCACGCCGGCGCCACCACCCGCGGTGGTCAAGGAGGTCGTGGCCGTCACCCGCACGGCCCCGGCTGGCCAGGCAGTGGTCGCGCTAGCAGGCACCGTGAAGGCCGACCGGCGCCCTGGCTTCTTCGCGGTCGTCGACCGCTACAAGAACGGCTCGCAGCTCGAGAGCATCATCGACTTCGGCACCCTGTTCGGGCCGGCGAAGTACGGCCACGGCTCCAGCGAGCCGCTGTGCGACGCCCCCTTCTTCTGCGAGCTCTCCCGGGACGGTTCGACGCTGAAGTTCACGTTGACCATCGCTGACGACGCGGACGACAACGGCTCGCGTTGGCTCGGCCGCACCCGCTACTTCGTGCTCGAAGGCACCAGCATCAAGATCACGCACGCCGAGGTGGGCTTCGCGGTGAAGCGCAAGGCACCGCTCACCTTCGCGCGCGTCACCGCCGAGGCAGCTGACGCCGACGGGGCCGGCTACAACGGCATCAACGCCGAGGTCTTCAAGGCCGCCGCACTGCCTGGCGGTCCACGCGGCAGCTTCGCCGGGGCGCAGCTCCCCTGCGATGTCCAGGGCTTCGGCTCCATGACGTTCAGCGCCACCGGGGACCTGCTCCCGTCGGTGATCACCTGCACCGGTACGACGTACCAGGTCTACGCCGGAGGCGCCGGATCCGGCACCTACGTCGGCAACGGCGGCAACCCCGGGCTCTACACCCGGCAGACCGCCGCGAAGACGTCGTGGCAGCTCTCAGGGGCGATCACCGGTGTGACGACAACCGCAACGCGATTGTTCGTCCTCGACTTCTGATCGGCGCTAACTCACTCGACTGACCAGGTCTGGCAGCACCTCGCCGATCGGTCGACGAAGCACGGCGGCCGCGACGTCGTCGTACGGCGTTGGCTCGGCGTTGAGGACGACCAGGCGGGCCCCCGCCCGGGTCGCGACCCGGCACAGACCGGCCACGGGGTTGACCCCGAGCGAGGTGCCGACGGTGATCAGCACGTCGCAGTGCTCGGCAGCGTGGCGGGCGCGGGCGAGCACACCGGGGACGAGCTGCTGGCCGAAGGAGATCGTGGCCGACTTCAGCAGACCGCCGCAGTGCAGGCAGGCCGGATCGGGCTCACCGGCGTCGACCCGATCCAAGGCCTCGCGCATCGGGATCCGCTGGTCGCACGACAGGCACTCGACCTCCCAGATCGTCCCGTGGACCTCGACCACGACGGCCGGGCTCGACCCGGCGCGTTGGTGGAGGCCGTCGATGTTCTGTGTGACGAGGGTGTCGAGATGGCCCGCCCGCTCCAGAGCGACCAGCGCGCGGTGCCCGGCGTTGGGCTCGGCGGTCCAGGCGCCGTGGGCCTTGCGGCGCTGCCATGCCTCGATCCGCAGCTCCGGATCGGCGACGTAGGCCTGCAGGGTGAACAGGCGTTGGGCCGCGGGGTCCTTGGTCCAGACCCCCTGCGGTCCGCGGAAGTCCGGAATGCCGCTGTCCGTCGAGATGCCAGCGCCGGTGAGCACCGCGACCCGACCCGTGCGCAGCCACCCGGCGATGTCGTCGAGATCCGGTGCTGGCACCCCGTCAGCCTGCCACCCGAATGCCGACCAGGCTTGCCAGGACGATGACGTTGTCGCGGTAGTGGCCCACGCTGGCGTCGAACGGACCACCGCACGTGATGAGCCGCAAGGCCGCGTTGCTGGTGTTGCCGTAGACCAGCGCGGTGGGGAAGTCCGCCTTCCGGAATCGTCGTACGCCGTCGACGACGAAGTCCGCGATCGACCCGTCGGCGCGGGTGACCGAGACGGTGTCGCGCGGCTTGAGGCCGCCGAGCCGGAAGAAGACGGAGGGGCCACCACCAGAGGAGTCGACGTGGCCGACGATGACCGCCGGACCCAGCGAGCCAGGTGACGGGGAGTAGCGGTACCAGGCGGCCCGGTCGTAGTCGGGCCCTGGCGTCGGGACCTGCAAGCTCCCAGCCGTGGTTTGGCCGACCTGCAGCAACGCCGAACTCACCCCGATGCTCGGGATGCTCAGCAGGGTCGGGGCTGACGTCTTGGCCGCCGACCCCACCGTCGGGAGGGCGGCCAGGCCGGCCATGCCGACCGGGCCACGGGTCGACGAGGGCAGGTCTTGCGGCGCTGACAGCGGCGGCTGCGGCGGTGGCGACTGCGGCGGAAGGACCACCGCAACGGCTACCAGCGCTGCCGTGGCGACCAGACCCGTGAGCACGCCGATCGCGAGCGCCTGGTCGAAACCCATGCGGCGCACATAAGCCCCGCGCATCAGCCTGACCGGAGGTCGGACCCGTCGCTCCGCCGAGCGATGAGGAAGGTCGCCGTTGCGCCCAGCAGCACCAGGCCGCCGAGCCCGAACAACCATCCGCTGGCCGCGCGGTCAGCCGGCCCAGCACCCGTGTCGACGCCGCCACGAGGGATGCGGGTCACCTGGGGTGGGAGCGCGACCGGGACTGACGTTGCCGTCGGGGCGGCCGTTGGCGCGGTCGTCGCGGAAGCGGTCGGGGCCGGGGCAGCCGCGCGCAGGTTGGTAGTGATCGTCGTACGGCAGGTGACCACGCTCCCACCAGGGTTGCCGGTGCCGTTGCACTGCCGGACCTTGATCGGGATCACCGGGCTGACCAGCGATGACGCGGCCACCGCACAGTCCACCGTGCCGCCGCCGCCGTTGGCCGATCCGTTGCACTGGGTGACCGTGGCATCGGTCGTCGTGGCCGGGAACGGGTCGCAGTTGACGGTGCCCCCACCGCCGCCGCCTGAGCCCACGCACTGGTTCACCGTCGCGGCCGTCAGCGGCTGGGCGCCAGCCGTGTCATTGCTGATGTTGTTGGTGATCCTGACCGTGCACGTGACGGGGTGCGCCGAGTCGTTGTCGGAGTTGTTGCACTGGTCGATGTCGGTGATCAGACTCGTCGAGCTGGTGGTGAAGGTCCCGTTGCCCGGGGCGCAGGGGGCCAGGGAGCACTGCCTGGTCACCGTGACCGTCGAGCTCGTCGCGCCGCGCTCGATCGTGTTGACGACCGTGACCTCGCACGTCATGCCGGTCGTCGCACCCTGCGGGCCCGGTCCGTGCCCGTTGCACTGGTCGACGGTGTGGCTGGAAGCAGCGGCCGGACTCGCCGGCAGTGCGAAAGCAGCCACCGCGATGCCCACGGCAACCACCATGGCGGCGAGCGCCCCACGCCGTAGGGCTGGCCACCGCGCAGAGGCGACGCCGTGGGAGGGGGTTGCCGACGTGGGGGTGAGGCGCATGAGCCACAGCCGTTCTCGAAGAACGTGACAAGCCCCATCAGGGCAACCGGCACGAAGTCGCTGCGGAGCAACTGCCCCGACACTTCTTGCTTACCCGCGCAGCGCGTGCTCGAACCCGCACCCCGCGACGCTCGCTACCAGGGACTGACCGAGTAGTCCTTGAGGAAGCACCCGTAGAGATCCTCACCGGCCTCGCCCCGGACGATGGGGTCATAGACGCGCGCCGCGCCATCGGCCAGGTCGAGCGGAGCGCGGAAGCCCTCTTCGTGCAGCCGGGCCTTCAGCGGGTGCGGTCGCTCGTCAGTGATCCATCCGGTGTCGACCGCAGTCATGAGAATGCCGTCGGAGTGCAGCATCTCCTTCGCGCTCGTGCGGGTCAGCATGTTGAGGGCGGCCTTGGCCATGTTGGTGTGGGGGTGACCGGGGGCCTTGTAGCCGCGGGTGAACTGCCCTTCCATCGCCGACACGTTGACGACGTGCTTGCGTCGGGCTGGCGACGCGGCCATCGCCGGCCGGAGGCGGCTGACCAGGAGGAACGGCGCCGTGACGTTGCAGAGCTGGACCTCGAGCAGCTCGAGCGGGTCGACCTCCTGCACCAGGCGCGTCCAGCTGTTGATCTCGTCGAGGTCGGGCACCAGGCCACCCGCGTCGATGGCCGTCCCGGCCGCGACCCGCTCCAACGACGACGAACCCGCGGTGAGCGCCAGCGAGGTGACGAGCTGCGCGGCGACCGGGCTGCTGAGCGGCGCCACTCCCCCGGTGAGGGCAGCCGGCCCGGCGCTGCTGAAGGAGTCGAGCGCCAGCATCTCCGGCAGGTCGCCGGCAGGTAGCGGGGCCGACTCGGCGGCCACCAGGTGACCGTAGGAACCGGGCGAGCGCTTGACGGTCTGGCAGGCGTTGTTGACGAGGATGTCGAGCGGCCCGGCGGCGGCGACGCTGTCGGCGAGCGCCACCACCTGGGAGGGGTCGCGCAGGTCGACGCCGATGATGCGCAGCCGGTGCAGCCAGTCGGCGCTGTCGGGCATTCCCGCGAACCGGCGTACGGCGTCATGCGGGAAGCGGGTCGTGATGGTGGTGTGGGCGCCGTCGCGCAGGAGTCGTAGGGCGATGTACATCCCGATTTTCGCGCGGCCGCCGGTCAGCAGGGCGCGACGACCCGTGAGATCGGTGCGGGCTTCGCGCCGCGTCCAGTTGAGATCAGCGCAGGTGGGGCAGAGCTGGTGGTAAAAGGCGTGCACCTGGGTGAAGCGCTGCTTGCACACGTAGCAGGAGCGGGCCTGGATGAGGGTCCCCGCCGTGGCCGCGGCGGTCGGGGTGGCCAGCGGGATGCCGGCGGTCTCGTCGTCGATGCGGCCGGGAGCAGCTGTCGCGGTGCGGGCGTCGACCGCCTTGTCGGCCGCGATGACGTCCTCGCGGCGCTCGCGACGTCGTCGTACCTTCACGTCCTTGAACAGCGCCGCCGTGGCGCGCCGGACCTGCACGGCATCCGGGTGCTCGGGGTGCAGGTCGTCGAGGTCGGCGAGGACGCTGAGGAACGTCGCCATCCGCTCGGGGTCGATGCCCCCGACGGCCGCGTCCTGATCGTCGACCGCCATGCCTGCTCGCCCTGCCTCATCCGATCTCATCGCAGTGAAAAGGCTAGTCGAGGTCGCTGCGGGTAGGCCACGCTCGTGCCCGTCTTCCGCCATGCCGCCGCATCGTTCGAACCCACCGCCAGCTCCGTGCTGCTCTGGACCCGGCTCTCGGGTGCCACCGAGGCGCAGTGGGTCCTGGCCCGTGACCCGGATCTCACCGACGTGGTCGCCAGCGGCACTGAGGTGACCGGCCCGGCGAGGGACAGCACCATCGTGGTCGACGTCACGGGCCTGTCGCCGGCGACGACCTACTGGTACCGCTTCAGTGTGGCCGAGGAGACCTCGCCGCTTGGGCGCACCCGCACGCTGCCCGGAGCCGGGGCGGAGCGGGTCGACCTGGGGCTGGTCTCGTGTGCGCGATTCTCGGTAGCGCCGCTGACGGTGTACCGGGTGCTCGCGGAGCGGGAGGTGGACCTGGTCGTCCACCTCGGTGACTACGTCTACGAGGACGACGGGCACAAGGGGCACCGCACCCACCGGCCACCGCACCGGGCAGTCAGCCTGGCGGACTACCGCCAGCGACTCGCGCAGACCAGGGAGGACAGCGACTGCCAGGCGCTGCACCTGCGGCACCCGATGGTGACGGTCCTGGATGACCACGACCTCGCTGACAACGCCTGGCAGCACGGAGCCAAGGCCCACGACCCACAGACCGATGGGCCGTGGTCCGCGCGGGTCGAGGCGGCGCTGCGCGCGCGGTCGGAGTGGCTGCCGACCAGGGAGGCGCGTACCTGGCGGGCGGTGGAGCTCGGCGACCTGGGCCAGCTGCTGCTCCTGGACAGCCGCCTGGTGGGTCGAGACCTGCAGGCCGGGGAGGAGAGCGCTGCTCCTCTTGATGCACCGCGGCGCTCGATGCTCGGCGACGAGCAGCGCGACTGGCTCGACGAGCAGCTCGGCGACCCACGCCCGTGGGCCTTGGTCTGCAACGGGGTGGTCGTCAACTCACTCGAGCTCCCGGCAGCCGTGCCCGCTGCCCTGTTGCCGGCTGACTACGCCAGCCACGATGGGCACGTCCTTCGGTCCGACGGCTGGGACGGCTACCCCGCCGAGCGCGACCACCTCGTCGGGGCCATCAAGGCGCGGCCCGGTTCCACCATGCTGCTGTCCGGTGACGTGCACTCGTCGTGGGCCTTCGACGGTCCGTGCCTTTCCGGCGAACCGGTGACCAACGAGCTAGTGGTCCCGTCCGTCTCGTCGGCTCCCCTAGGCAGGACCCGGCTGCCGGGCATGTGGCGGCTGCTCGACGCGCTGGCCGACCGGCTGCCGCACGTCGTGTGGTCGGACCTGACGGAGCGCGGCTTCGTCCACCTCCAGGTCACCCCCGACACCGCCCACGCGACGTGGCACTGGGTGGACCCCTACGCCACTGACGACTCACCCGCCGCGGAAGCGGCCGCGTCGTTCACGGTCACCGCCGGAGTGCCGCGCTGGCGGCCCGCTGCACCGCTGCCGCTGGGCAGGCCGACCGGCCCTCCACTGGGGCCGCGACCCGACGACGTCGCCGAGGTGCGGCACTGGCACGAACGCCGCAGGTATGCCGGCATGGGCGCGCTTGTCGCCGTACTCCTGGGGTTTGTGGGGGTAGCCGGACGCCGGTGGCTAGGGTCGGACCTTCCCCATCGCAGGAGTTGACGTGGTCCGCGCCGCTGTCTTGACCGCCGTCGGTGAGCCGCTGGTGCTCGCCACGCTGGACCTTCCCGAGCCCGGCCCCGGACAGGTGCGGATCCGCATCGCAGCCACCGGGGTGTGCCACAGCGACCTGTCGCTGGCCCGCGGGACGTTGCGCCAACCGGTCCCGGCGGTGCTCGGTCACGAGAGTGCCGGCACCGTTGTCTCGGTCGGACCAGATGTCGAGTCGTGTTCGCCGGGCGATCGGGTCGTGCTGTGCTGGGCTCCTCCGTGCGGCTCCTGCTGGTTCTGCACCGCGAGTGAG
>JBKKBU010000271.1:0-2520 GCA_046713755.1 Mycobacteriales bacterium | reverse complement strand
GCGCGTGCGTTCGCCACACAGATCACCTTGCTGCGTCGCGGCACAGAGCGTGCAGTTGGCATGGCGCGCGTAGGGACTATGGCCGACCCGGGCCGACCCGGGCCGACCCGGGCCGCCCCAGCCCCAGCCCCCGGCCGGTCCGAGTGCGCTCAGCTCAGGGCGGACCGGGTCAACACGGTGTTCTTGGCCGCGGCCGACAGCGCCACGCCCTCGGCGCCGACCTGCAGGCCGGTGACCACCAGCCCATAGGGCAGCCGCCCGACCGGCACTCGCAGATCGAGCTTGCCGCCGACCGCGGCCGTCACCGCAGCAGAGGCCGACTCGGCACCCACCCGCAGCTGCTCGGCGCGGATGACGATCGAGCGCCCGGCCAGCCGCACCGACGAGAGGGCCGTCACCGACAGCGAACGACCCAGGACCACGACCGATCCCGTCACGGCGACGCGATCGCCGGATCGCGAGACCGTGAGGCGCCGCGCCCCCGACTGTCGCGACAGGTCGGCGTAGGACACCAGCGCCTCGGCCGTCAGCAGCCCGACGGGTACCGACGCGACCGAGCCCGTCAGGGCGTCGCCGAGGGGGACCTCCAGCCCGCTCAGGTCGGCTTGCAGGGCGGCGACCCGGACCCCGCCGGTCGGCACATCGGCCGCCTCGACATGCACCCTGGCGTAGCGCCCACCGACCGCCTGCGTCAGGAACGGGAACCCGCTGATGTCCACGTCCGGCGGGCTGTCGAGCTCGGCCGAGGCCTGGAGCTGCGACGCGACTGCCTGCTCTGCCAGCGTCAGCGCCAGCCGGTCACCGACGAGCAGCACGCCGGCCAGCACCACCGCAGTCACGATCAGCTTCCGCACCTCAGCACCGTACGACGGATGCGTGGGTCACACGAGGACGAGTCGGCCCGCGACAAAAGCCACGGGCCCGATGGCCGCGAACGGCAGCAGCAGCCCGACCGGGCGCAGGGCCGCCACCCGGCGGGCGTCGCGCCAGCCGGCGCGCAGCTCTGCGGCCCCGAGGTCGACGGCCAGGTCAGCGGCGGAGGCGGCCACCGCGACGACCAGGCCGAGCAGCAGGCCGGCCCGCCCGGCGACGAAGCCGTCGTCACCGGCGACGAAGGAGGCGACGAGCGCACCAGCGCCCAGGGCCAGCAGGAGTCCGGGCCAGCCGCGGGTCGCTCCGACCGCAAGGGCAGGTCGGGGTGCGACCTTGTCGCCGAGCCGGCCGGCCGCGAGCGCGCCCGCGGCGGCGGCGAGCGCCACGGTCACGGCCTCCTCGCCGCCCTCGAGCTGACGGAGGGCAAGCAGACAGGCCATGCCGGTGAGCAGCACTACGGCGACCAGAGTGTCTGCGAGCGACTCGGTCACCCTGGACCGGCCGCGCCGGACGAGCTGGTGGCCCAGCGATGCGACGAGCGCAAGAGCGGTCAGCCCGGCCAAGCCGCTGACCCGGCCGTCCTGGGTGAGGGCGACGACGTCGGCCGCCAACGCTGCAGCCGCCGCGATGGCGAAGATGCCGCCGGAGGCGGGCGCGTCCACGAGCGCGAGGAAGCCCAGCGCGAGGATGAGCTGCAGCACGAGCAGCACGAGCAGCAGCGGGACACCGCCTGGCATCGCGAGGGCGGTGAGGATCCCGGCGAGCACGGCCGAGGCGACTCCCTGGACGATCATCGGAGGCCGGGGGGCCGCGCCACCGACCCGGGGCAGCGGTTCCGCATCGGCCGCAGCTGCCGCGGCGACCGCCCGCTCCTGTCGTACTGCCTCGTCCGTGGCCCGGTCGTCGGGTCCGGTGCCGTCGGACCACTCCGCCCCGCCGGTCCGCAGCCCGCCCGCAGCGATCCCGGCAGCGGGTCCGGCAGCGATCCCGTCGTCCGGTTCGTCGGCGGTCGTCACGCGGTGATCCTGCCAGAGCGGCGTCGGTCGGGAAGGGTGCGCCGCCGCGCCGCGTTGCGAAGGGCGTGGAGGGCTTCGTCGCGTTGGCAGTCGTGCTGGGTCTCAGCACGACTGTGGGCGTCGTCCACCGGCGTCGACAGGGCCAGCTCCGCGCGACACCACCCGGCGCCGACGACCTGCGCGAGCTGATCCGCACGCTGGGTGGCACGCCCGGCGACCGGGCGACGCTGCTGCAGTTCTCCTCGGCGTTCTGCGCGCCCTGCCGCGCCACCAAGCGGATCCTCACCGAGGTCAGCGAGATGGTCGACGGTGTCACTCACCTCGAGATCGACGCCGAGCAGCACCTCGACGTCGTACGCCGGTTGGGGATCCGCAAGACGCCCACCACGCTGGTGCTCGACGACCGCGGTCGGGTCATCACCCGGGCTGCGGGGCAGCCCCGCAAGGCTGACGTGATCGCTGCACTCGGCAAGGCAGTAGCCTGATGGGCATGGTCTTGGTGAAGCGCCGCGCGGTGGACCTGTGCCGCACCGCTGCCAGCCTGTGTCCCGCCTCCTGACATCACCCTGTCCGGAGACTCGAGAGGCACCACCATGGGCGCGTCCCTGATCGACGTACGAGGTCCTCGCCT
>JBKKBU010000270.1:0-5307 GCA_046713755.1 Mycobacteriales bacterium | reverse complement strand
GCGGCGGTGCAGTGGCTGCGCGACGGCCTGCAGATCATCGGCTCGGCCGCCGAGGTGGAGTCACTGGCGCGCTCCGTGCCGGACAGCGGCGGCGTGGTGTTCGTCCCCGCCCTCACCGGGCTCGGCGCACCACACTGGGATCCCGACGCCCGCGGCACGGTGCTCGGCATCACCCGAGGGACGACCCGGGCGCACCTCGCCCGGGCCACGCTGGACGCGATCGCCTTCGAGGTCCGCGACGTGGTGGATGCCATGACCAGCGAGGCGCACCTCGACCTGGCCGACCTCCGCGTCGACGGCGGCGCGGCGGCCAATGACCTGCTCTGCCAGCTACAGGCCGACCAGCTCGGCGCCCCGGTGCAGCGTCCGGAGGTGCTCGAGACCACCGCGCTCGGGGCGGCCTTCCTCGCTGGGCTCGGCACCGGTGTCTGGGCCGGTCGCGACGAGCTGGCAGCGACCTGGCGCCTCGACCGCCGATTCGAGCCACATCCCGGCGTACGTGAAGACGGCACGCATGCCCGCTGGACGGAAGCGGTCCATCGGTCCCAGGGCTGGTCAACCCAGCCGGTTTCCTGACACGATCACCCACATCGGCTCGAGCTGCCCTGGTTGCGCCTCGTCCACCCCGCCGGGGGCACGGTTCTGCGGGCACTGCGGGGAGTCTCTGCCTGCCCGGTGCCCGGCGTGCGCCGAAACCGTCGATGCCGGCGCCACCTTCTGCACGCAGTGCGGCGTGCCCCTGACCGGGAGTCCAGCGGCGGACCCAGCCGGCCCGGCCGGCGACCCCAGCGGCCTCGAGGCCCCTGACGAAGAACGCCGCACGGTGACGGTCATGGTGGCCGACCTGGTCGGCTTCACAGCCGCCGCCCACGCCCTTGACCCGGAGGACCTCAGGCGGACCCAGCGCGAGTTCTTCGACCGCGTCCGCGACGTCGTCACCGCCTACGGCGGCTCGGTGGAGAAATACGTCGGCGACGCTGTGGTCGCGCTGTTCGGCGCACCCGTCGCCCACGAGAACGACCCCTACCGCGCGGTCCGGGCCGGCCTGACGATCCAGCTCAGCCTTGCCGGGATGGCGCTCTCGGACGACTCCCCCGTCAGCGCACGCGTCGGCATCGCCACGGGCGAGGCCCTGGTGACCTTGGAGGGGACGCGCGGCGAAGCACTCGTCACCGGCGAGGTCGGTGGCATTGCCACGGCGCTGCAGGCGGCCGCGCCGCCCGGCGGCGTGCTGGTCGGAGGACTCACCCACCGCGCCACCGCAGCCCTGATCGGCTATGACGACCAGCCTGCCGTTCGCCTGCCCGGGCGCACTGCCCCCATCGAGGCCTGGCGGGCAGCCAGCGTGCACGCCCGCATCGACGACGTCGTCGACCCGCTGCCGCTGGTCGGCCGGGAGCCGGAGATCGCACTGCTGACGGGCGCCCTGCAGCGGGCCCTGCAGGAGCGGCGCTGCCAGCTCGTGACGCTCGTCGGGGCCCCGGGCATCGGCAAGAGCCGGCTGGTCCGCGCACTCAAGGAGTACGTCGACTCCCCAGCCATGCCGACGCTGATCCGCTGGCGCTCCGGCCACTGCCTGCCCTACGGCGAGGGCGTGACCTTCTGGGCACTGGGCCAGCTCGTCAAGGCTCAGGCCGGCATCCTCGACACCGACTCCGCGACGGTTGCCCGACTGCGCCTCGAGACGTCGGTGCAGGGCCTGCTGTCCCGCAGCCTCGAGCGCGACCAGCTCAGCGCGCTCACCTCCCGGCTCGCCACCCTGCTGGGACTGCCCGAGCAAGAGCCAGCGAACGCGGAGTCACACGCAGCGTGGCGTCGCTACCTCGTCGCGCTGGCCGAGGACGCCCCGACCGTCATCGTGGTGGAGGACCTGCACTGGGCCGACGAGGCGCTGCTCACCTTCGTGCTCGACCTGACCCAGGCCGCCGCCGACGTGCCACTGCTCGTCGTCGTGACGGCCCGGCCGGAGGTGCTCGAGCGCCGACCCGACTGGGCAGGTGGGATGCGCGACGCGCTCACCCTGACCCTCGGCCCGCTGTCGACCCGCGACACCTCCCTCGTGCTCACCAGGCTGCTCGGGCGGGCCGTCCTGCCGGAGGCCCTCCAACGGCGGCTCGTCGAGCGGGTAGGTGGCAACCCGCTCTACGCCGAGGAATACGTCCGGATGCTTGCCGACACCGGGGTTCTCGAGCGCGCCGAGCAGGGCAGCCAGCTGGTCGTCGGCGACAGCGGTCCCGAGGACCTCGCCGAGCTGCCGTTGCCCGACACCGTGCAGGGCGTCGTCGACAGCCGCCTCGACCTGCTGCCCGCAGCCGAGCGGGCGGTGGTGTCGGCCGCCGCGGTCGTGGGGGAGGTCTTCTGGGAGGGCGCCGTGGCCGCCATCGCGGACGCCGACCGCAGCCAAGTACAGGCCTGCCTCGAGCAGCTCGAGCAGCGCGAGGTGATCCGGCGCGCTCCCACGACGGCCGTCGAGGGCGAGCCGGAATACGCCTTCCGACACATCCTCGTCCGCGACGCGGCGTACAGCCGCATCCCGCGGGTCGTGAAGCTGTCGCACCACCAGCGCTGCGCCGACTGGCTGGACGTGCTCGCCGCTCGCCGTGGCGACGACGTCGCCGAGCTGCAGGCCCACCACCGCACGGCCGTCCACGAGCTGGCGGCCACCCTCGGGATGGACAGCGAGCCGTTCGCCGCCCAGGCGCGCGCAGCCCTCACCGTGGCCGCCGAACGAGCCCTGCGGCTGCAGTCGGTCGCCGCGGCACACGCGCTGGCGCAGCGGGCCGTGATGCTCTGGCACGGCACCGACCACGACCCCGACCACTGGCGGGCAGTCTTGTTCGCCGAAGAGGTCTTCTTCCTCTACTCCGAGCAGGACTTCCACGACAGCGGCGGCACGGCGCGCATCGCCGCCGCGGGCGAGGCGCTGCTGCGTCTCGGTCCGATCGCGGAGGCGGCCCGCGCCGAGACCCTGCTGGGGCGGATCGAGTGGTTCCGCGCCGAGGAGTACGAAGCCCGCCTGCACGTCTCCCGGGCGCTTGACCTGCTCGCCGACGAGCCCGACAGCGAGCAGAAGGCAGCGGCCCTGGTCGAGCTCGCCCGGATCGACATGCTCGCCCACCGGCTCGACAGCGCCATCGCGATGGCCGGGCGGGCCCGCACCATGAGCCAGGCACTCGGGCTGCCCGAGATCGAGGCCAACGCCCTCATCACCCTCGGCTGCTCCCGTTACCTCACCGGCGACCTGCAGGGCCTCGCTGACCAGGAGGCCGCCCTGCGCTACTGCCGCGAGCACCGGCTCCGCGCGACGCTGCGGGCCATCAACAACCTGGCGGCGAGCCTGCAGGAGGAGGGACAGCTGCGGCGCTCCTATGCGCTGCTGGAGGAGATCGACGCGGCCGGCGCCGGCTTCGGCTTGTCCATGACCTCCCACGCCAACGTCGCCGACCGCGCGATTCAGGCCTACTACGACGGCGACTGGCACCTCACCCTCGAGCTGGCGCACTCCTTCCTGGACCGCGACGAGGCGGTCGCGCACTGGGAGGTCCACCTCGTGGTGCTGCGGGCATGGTTGCGGATGCTGCAAGGCCAGCCAGCGCCCGACGACGTGGACGCCGCGCTGCGGGCCGTGCGCCACGGTGGGTTCCCGCAGCTGGTGCGTCCCGTTCTCGCCCACGTGGCGATGTGCCGAGTGCTCGAGAAGTCCTTCGACGAGGCAGCGCAGCTCCTCGACGAGCTGGTCGACCACTGGGAGCGCCACGGCCTCGGTGGCGGCGCCCGGGAGTGGCTGCCGGCCGCCGTCGCGGTGGCGATCGGGGTGGCGCAGACCGACGGCGGTGGCCGACTGAAGCTGCTCGTCCAACGGCTCGAGGACCTGCCCAGGGCGACGCTGTGGGTGAAGGCCGCGCTGGCCTCGGGCCGGTCCGCGGTGTCGCTGGCCGAGGGCCGAGCAGCCGACGCCCTGCGGCAGGCAGCGGAGGCCGTCGACGGCTACGACCGGATCGGCGACGCGAGCAGCCGGGCTCTCGCCGCCGGGATGGCCGCGACCGTCGCCCGCGTCGCCGGCGACGCCGAGGCCGAGGGCGAGTTCACCCGGCTGGCGATCGAGTTCGCGGAGCGCAACGACGCGGCCCGGTTGCTGACGTGGCTGGCTGCCGACCGGTCTGCGACGACGTGATCGTCGGCTACTCGGCCAGGCCCTGGTCGACGGCGTAGCGGACCAGCTGCGCGCGGTTGTGCAGCTGCAGCTTGGCCAACGTGTTCTGCACGTGGTTCTCCACCGTGCGGTGCGACAGCACCAACCGTTCGGCGACCTGCTTGGCGGTCAGCCCCTTCGCGACCAGCCGCAGCACCTCGGTCTCACGAGGGGTCAGGCGGGGCGCGTCCTGCTCAGTGGCCGTCCGGCGGTACTCCCCGAGGACGAGGCCGGCCAGCCCGGGCGTGAACACGGCGTCGCCCGCGCCGGTGCGGCGTACGGCGTCCACCAGCTCGGCTGTGGAGGCCGACTTGACGAGGTATCCGGTGGCGCCCGCCTTCACCGCGTCCAGCACGTCGGCCTGCTCGCCGGAGGCCGAGAGGACCAACACGCGCACCCCCAGCGGTACGACGGCCGTGGTCACCTCCACACCTGAACGGCCCGGCATCTGGAGGTCGCAGACGAGGACGTCCGGTCTCGTGGCCGTGCAGACGCGGACCGCCTTCTCCCCGTCGCCGGCGGCACCGACGACGTCCAGGCCGGCCGCGGCCAGGTCGCGCTCGACGGCCTCGCGCCAGATCGGGTGGTCGTCAGCAACGACCACGCGCAGCGGCGCGACCGCCTGCTCGTCAGCGTGGGACACGCAGCTCGACCTCCGTTCCCTGCCCTGGTGCGCTCACGACGGTCACCGTGCCACCGAGGTCCTCGACACGGCCACGGATCGAGTGCGCCACGCCGAGCCGGCCGCCGGCGGCCGCCTGCTCGAGGCGGCCGGCGGGGATGCCGGGACCGTCGTCGCGGACCGTGACGGTGACAGCGTCGGGCTCGTCCTCGACGAGCAACCAGGCCCGGCCGCCGCCGTGCAGCCGGGCGTTGTCGACCGCCGCCGCCACAGCGGCGGCGAGCTCGCGTGCTGCTCCCGCTGACAGGCCCACCCCCCCGGCGGGCGCCGCCAGGGCGACGTCACCGCCCGGCGGAAGCAGCCGCAGCAGGTCGCTCGCTTCGATCGGCAGCGAAAGCCCGCGTCTCAAGTGAGCCGCGCGCAGCCACGCGAAGAGCGCGAGCACAAGCCTCGGCGCGACGATGATCGCGAAGGCCGTCGCGGCGTACAGATG
>JBKKBU010000269.1:0-3551 GCA_046713755.1 Mycobacteriales bacterium | reverse complement strand
GGCGAGCGTCGTCGCGACCTTGGCGGTCCCGGCGAGGGCCCGGGTGGCGGCACCCGCGGCGCGGCGCAGCACCTCGGCGTCGTACGCCGGCGCCTGTACGCCGAGGCCGACGGCGACGATCACCGTTGCCGGAGCGCCGCCGAGGGTCGCGAGGCGGGTGACCTCCTCGGCCGTGCCGGTCGCGCCGAGCCCGACGAGGGCGGGGAGCAGGCTCTTGCCGAGCAGGCCCTCGGCGCCGGGTGCGAGCACCAGGCCGCGGGGCCCCTTGGCCACGCCGATGACGAGGGCATCGACCTTGAGCGCGGCGGCGGCAGTGGCGGTGAGGGAGAGGGTGGTCACGAGCGGCGAGCCTAGTGGGATGTCCAGCCGCACCGAGGTGGCCGCGTGCCCCGGGCGGCCCCCGGGCAGACTGCCCGCATGACCGCGCAGCCGTCCATCCAGCGGGGGATCCAGGAGTGGATCTCCGACCGGTTGCCGTGCGACGTCCGGCACCTCGATGTGGCTGCGTGCGGTCGGACCTCGGAGGGCGTGCTCGCGGCCCAGATCGCGCACCTGCGAGCCGAGGGCGGCGGTGGTTACCGCGCCGAGGCGGCTGCCGAGGCGGAGCTCGAGACGGGCCGGGTCGCGCTGGCGGGGATGGTGGGGCTGGCCGGGACCGACGTCGCCTTCCTGGAGTCCGCCCACGAGGCGATGTGGGCGCTGCTCGAGGCGTGGCCGCTGCCGGCCGGGTCACGCATCGGGACTGTCCCCAGCGAGTTCGGCCCCAACGCGATGGTGCTGCGCAAGCTCGCCGGCCTACACGGCTGGACGCTGGTCGACCTCCCCGTCGACCTGCTCGGCCGGGTGATCGGTGTCCCGCAGGACCTCGACCTCGTGACCTTCCCGCAAGTCCCGTCGCAGCGGGGGATCGGCCAGCCCGTCGAGGAGGTGCTGCGCAGCGGCGTCCCGCTGGTGCTCGATGTCGCCCAGTCGCTGGGTCAGACGGTGGTGCCCGCAGGCGCGGCCGCCTACGTCGGCACCAGCCGCAAGTGGCTGTGCGGTCCGCGCGGGGTCGGCTTCCTCCTCGTCGACCCCTCCTGGGAGCGACGGCTCACCAGCCCACCCACTCCGGCGCGCTTCCTGCACGATCGCGTGCGCCGGCTCGAGACCATGGAGGCTCACATCGCCGGGCGGATGGGCCTCGGTGTGGCGGTCCGCGAGTGGACTCCTGACGTGCTGCCGATCGCCCATGCGAGGTCGCGCCGGCTCCGGGTGGCCCTCGACGACAGTGCCTGGCGGGTGGTCGAGCCGGTCGATGAGCCGACCGGCCTCACCACGCTGCTGCCGCCCGAGGGCGTGGATGCCGCGGCGGTCTGCGCGGCCCTGCTCGACGACGGGTTCCTGACCACCGCAGTGCCGGCCCACCGATCCGTCGACCTCGACGGGCCGGTGCTGCGGGTGTCCACAGCCGCCTGGGTCACCGACGAGGACGTCGACGCGGTCGTCGCCTCGCTGTCGCGGCGGACCTCTTAGTCTTCGGTCTTGTGACCCTCCAACGCAGCCCCCTCTACGACCGCCACGCAGCGCTCGGCGCGAAGCTCTCGGACTTCGGTGGATGGGAGATGCCGATCCAGTACGGCGGGGTGATCGAGGAGCACACGGCGGTGCGCGAGTCCGTCGGGGTGTTCGACGTCAGCCACCTCGGCAAGGGCGTCGTGCGGGGGACCGGTGCCGTCGACTTCGTCAACGAGCGACTCAGCAACGACCTGCGCCGGATCGGCGCTGGGCAGGCGCAGTACACGCTCTGCTGCGACGAGGCGACCGGTGGTGTCGTCGACGACCTCATCGCCTACGTCCGCAGCGACGACGAGGTCTTCCTCATCCCCAACGCCGCGAACTCCTCGCAGGTCGTTGCACGGCTTGCCGCCGACGCGCCGGCCGGCATCGCCGTCGAGGACCAGCACACCTCTCTCGCCGTCCTCGCCGTGCAGGGACCGCGGTCGGCGGAGGTCGTCGCGTCGCTCGGCCTACCGACCAACCACGACTACATGGCGTTCACGTCGGCAAGCTGGAACGGCAAGCCGGTGGTGGTCTGCCGGACCGGTTACACCGGTGAGCTCGGCTACGAGCTCTTGCCCGCCTGGGACGACGCCGGTGACCTCTGGGACGCCGTCGTCGCGGCCGGTGCCAAGCCCGCCGGGCTCGGTGCGCGCGACACGTTGCGGACTGAGATGGGCTACCCCCTGCACGGCCAGGACCTGTCGCTCGAGATCACGCCGGTGCAGGCGCGATCGGGTTGGGCCGTGGGCTGGGACAAGCCGCGCTTCTGGGGTCGCGACGCGCTGGTGGCCGAAAAGGCCGCCGGCCCGCGGCGGCTTTTGTGGGGGCTCGAGTCGCTTGACCGCGGCATCCCGCGGTCACACATGGCGGTGCTGCGCGACGGGGCGGTCATCGGAGAGGTGACGAGCGGGACGTTCTCGCCGTCGCGCAAGGTCGGCATCGGGCTCGCGCTGCTCGCGGCTGGGACCGCCGAGGGGGACGAGGTCGTTGTCGACGTTCGCGGCCGGGAGTCGCGGGCTCGGGTGGTCAAGCCGCCGTTTGTGCCGTCGCACGTGCGGTGACGGGGTAGGTCATCGCGGCTGGAGCCAGTTCAACTCCTGCTGCAGGGCGACCGGTAGGTCGAGGGCCATGACGACCAGCACCACCGCCGTCGTCACTTCGACCAGCGCTCCGAGCACGTCGCCGCTCACGCCCCCGAGTCGGCGCACGCAGTGCCGCCGCAGCAGCCCGGCGACCAGCAGCCCGGCGGCGACGGCGAGCACCGGGCGGACCATGTCGACGCCGCGGGCCCCGAGCGATGCGGCCTGTTCGTCGAAGGCCGCATACGCCGCACCGGCGGCCATGAGCAACCCGGCCCAGACCAGCGGGACGAGCCGGTGCACGGTGCCTGCGACGGCGGCGCCGAGCCCCGTGGCCGACGAGGCGGGGGTCGCGGGTGTGCACGCAGCGACGACGGCGATCCGGCCGGCGACGACGGCGATGAGAACGCTGGCGGTACCCCGCCCGACCGAGGCGCTCGAAACCAGCGCCCCGACCTGCACGAGCAGCACCAGGACCAGGGCAACCACCCCCATCGGTCCCACCTCGGGGGAGCGCATGACGGCGCGGGCCTGCTCCGGCGGGCGGTAGGAGGCCAGGCCGTCGACCGTGTCGGCCAGGCCGTCGAGGTGCAGCCCGCGGGTGAGCATCGCGAGAGCACCGATGGTGAGTGCGCTGGCCAGCAGCGGCACCGTCTCGTACGGCGCGAGTTCGCGGGCGACGAACAGGACGGCAGCGGCGACGCCCCCGAGCAGCAGGCCGATGAGGGGCGCCAGCGACATGGCGGTGCCGGCCGTCCGGCGATCCACCTGCCGGGGCCCGCGGACCCTGGCCACCGTCAAAGTGGTGAGCGCCAGGCGCAGCCCGTCAGGCACCGGCCAGCCCCTCGCGGAGCAGGGCGAGGGCCAGGGCGACGCCGTGCGCGCCGAGGCCCAGGTCGAGCAGCGCGTCGAGGTCGAGGTCCCGGAGGGCGG
>JBKKBU010000268.1:0-3639 GCA_046713755.1 Mycobacteriales bacterium | reverse complement strand
CCGGCGGTCCAGCCGAACAGCCCGCTCTCGGTGGTCCCGAACGCGATCGCATAGCCGTAGAGGACCCACAGGATGCTCACGATGCCCAGCGCGCTGAAGCTCATCATCAGCATGTTCAGGACACTCTTGTTGCGGCTCATGCCGCCGTAGAAGAAGGCGAGGCCGGGCGTCATGAGCAGCACCAGCGCGGCGCTGAGGAGCACCCATCCGGTGTTGGCACCGTTGACGACGGTGGTGGGTTCAATGCTTCTCCTCGGGTGTGTGGGACTGCCCGTCACAGTGGCCGCTCCGTGTTTCGCCGGCCCTCCGCGTCGTGTTTCGCCGGCGTGACGTCTGGTGCGTCCGTGTTTCGCGCCGGTGAACGCACCTGGGAGGCTGTTGGCCATGAGCAGGTGGCTGGAGGAGACGGGCGGTTCGCGTGGCGAGGCCTACGACGCGGAGTTTCGCGCGCTCGCCGCCGAGGGGAAGGACATGCACGGCGAGGCGGCGTTCGTCTGCTCGCTCGTGCCACCGGGCGCGCGGGTGCTCGACGCCGGGTGCGGCACCGGCCGGGTGGCGGTCGAGCTGACCAAGCGCGGGTACGACGTCGTCGGTGCTGACTCCGACCCGTCGATGCTCAACGTGGCGCGGCACACCGCCCCCCACCTGGAGTGGCGGCTCCAGGACCTGTCGCTGCTCAGCGACGAGGCGTCGTACGACCTCGTGGTGGCGGCCGGCAACGTCGTGGTCTTCCTCGCGTCCGGCACCGAGCCGGAGGTCGTCAGGCGACTGGCGGCGGCGCTCCGGCCCGGCGGTCTCCTGGTGTGCGGGTGGGCGACCGACCGGCTCGCGCGGGCGACCTGGGACGACTGGGCTGCCGATGCCGGCCTTGATCCGGTCGCCCGCTGGGCCACCTGGGACGCGCAACCCTGGACCGACGAAGCCACCTGGTGCGTCTCGGTCGACCGGCGCACCTGACCGGCCCCAGCTCTCAGTTGAGACTGAGCTACGAACCGCCACCTCCGTCCTCGCCAAGCAGCAGGTCTGGTGACGTGCGGATGAGCGGGTTCAGTGGAGTGGATGTGCCCTCGCGTCGGGCTGGGCCCGTGGCAACGGTAGGGCCTTGAGACACGGAATCTGGTCAGGTCCTTCCGGTTGCCCCCACAGCCAGCCTTGGGCCTGAACGGCCATGCCTTGGAGGGCGGCACGCTGCGCCTGGGTCTCGACGCCTTCGATGATGCAGGGGATGTCGAGCTCATAGGCCATGGAGGCAATGCCGTGGATGATGGCCGTGTGGGTGCGCTGGTCGGGTAGGCCGGCAGTAAAGGAGGCGTCAACCTTGAGGGCATCGACGGGCAGCGTCGTGAGGTTCTGCAGGGTGGCGTAGGCCGTCCCGAAGTCGTCGATCGCGACCCGGACTCCTTGTGGGCGGAGCTTCTCCAGCTCGGCGAGGGCCGAGGGTCCGGCGCTGAGGATGGACGTTTCGGTGATCTCCAGGACCAGCCGGGCGGGGTCGAAGCTGTGCCGCTCGAGGGCGTGCTCGATGCGGCCGCGGAGCTCTTTTCCGGTGAGTTCACGGGCACTGACGTTGACCGCGATGCTCATGTGTGCGGGCCAGTTGCTGGCGGCGTCCAGGGCGAGGTGCAGAACGCGGTCGCCGAGGGCTTCTGCAAGCCCCGCGCCCTCAGCGGCGATGACCGCGGGCAGGGTCGGTAGGAGCCGTCCGGCTGCGTCCCGCAGCCGCATCAGAGCTTCGGCACCCACGACCACGTTGCTGTCGACCTCGATGACGGGCTGGAAGACCAGTCCGACCCGATCGTGGCGCAGCCCGTCACGCATCGCCTGCTCCAGCGCCTGCCGGGCTTCGGTCCGGTCCCGAAGGTCGGCGTCGAACACGTCGTGCCGGTCCCTGCCCCGCTCCTTCGCCCGGTACATCGCGGCATCAGCTCTGCGCAGGAGCTGATCAGGGCACATGTCGGGTTCGGTGGTGAAGTCGACGCGGGCGATCCCGACGCTGGCGGACACGGTGAGCGAGCTCCCGTCGGTGGTCACCGTCCGGCGGACAGCGGCGGTGATCCGGTCGGCGACGCCGCGTAGGTGGTCTAGTCCGTTCGCCTGCTCGATCAGGACGACGAACTCATCGCCGCCCACGCGCGCGACCGTGTCAGATGGCCGCATTGCCGTCTCCAGGTCACGGGCGATCGCCACCAGGAGCTGGTCGCCGGTGTCGTGGCCGGCCCGGTCGTTGACGGCCTTGAACCCATCCAGGTCGACGAACAGCGCGGCAACACCGGTGCTGTCGGCGCGGCCAGACTTCGCGAGCACAAAGGCCTGCTGGCAGCGCTCGAGCAGCAGTCTGCGGTTCGGTAGGCCGGTCAGCTCGTCGTGCAAGGTCAGCTCGGTGAGGCGATGCTCGGCGTCACGACGGGCGGTGACGTCCTCGATCTGGACGAGCAGGACCTGTTGCCCGTCGCGCTCGGAGATCCACGTCAGCGCAACCAGGCCCCAAAGCAGCCGGTCGCTGGAGTCGCGCATCGCCATTTCGGCACGTAGGTCACCGGACGCCGCGGCAATCAGCCCAAGGATCCTTCGCTGGTCGTCGGCGTCATCGAAGCAGGACACCAGTGGCCGGCCGAGAAGCCGGCTCGGCTCGCGGGCCAGCAGCATCGCCACGGTCGCGTTGACCCTCAGGATGTCCCCGTCGGGGCTCACGAGGATCATGCCGGACAGACCCTGATCGAAGACGCGACGGAAACGGTCCTCGCTGACGCGCAACCGGTCCCGTTCGCCTTCGGCAGCGATCTGCTCGGCGGCCCGCCGGCGCGCCACCCGCACCGTCAGCGCGGTGAACAGCACGACGAGCAGCAGAGCAACGCCCAAGGTGACTGCCAAGCTTCGTCGGAAGGTGTCCGCGGGCACGAGCGCCACTGAGGCTTGTAGCGAAGCTGTGACGGTCCATCCCAGGCCTGGCACGGGTCCGGCCGCCTCGAGCTTTCCGCCCTCGACGGTGCTGACGTCGCGCCCGGCGAGCGCCTGCCTGGTCGTAGCGGAGACCGTCGCCTGCCGGGGCTGCCCGCGGTCATCAACTATCAGGGCAGCGAACAACGACTGGCCGCGCTGGTCGGTCACGGTGATATTGACGCCGTCGTCCTTACGGGCACCGTCGACGACCGACCGCACAGAGTCGAGCTGCCACAACACCGCGACGTACCCGACGGTCCGCGCCCGGTCGAGCACAGGGGACGCGATGGCCACCACGAGAGGATGCCCTGACGCGGCTGAACGGTAGCCCTCCGAAACGTAGGGTTGGCCGGTTCGGGAGGCCCCCTTGAACCAGTCCCGGAACGAGAAGTCCTTCCCGATCAGCTCTGATTGGAAGGGGTAGACCGCAACGATCCGCCCCCGGGTGTCAGTCACGAAGGCCGCCGGTGAGTCCTTGCTGCGCACCATCGTCGACAGCTGGTCCTGCGTCGCGATCATCGACGCAGCAGCCGGAGAACGGAGACCGTCGATGACCTGCGCGTTCGTCGCCCGGGTCGCCACCGCTCGCTTGAAGTCCTCGGCCTGAAGGACCAGCGACCGCACGGCCGCGTCCCGGTTAGAACGAACCCGCCCCTCCGCCGCATTCTGAACCGTCTGATCCGCCTGCTGCCCCGCGAC
>JBKKBU010000267.1:0-10607 GCA_046713755.1 Mycobacteriales bacterium | reverse complement strand
GCCAGGGCCAGCTCGGTCCCGCCGCCGAGGGCCATCCCGTTGACGGCCGCGATGGTGGGCTTGCTGGTGAACTGGTTGACGAAGCCGGCAAAGCTCCAGTGCTCCATGCCCTGCGGCAGGATCGGCTCGCCGCGCATGATGGCCTTGAGGTCCGCACCGGCGCTGAACGCCAGGTCGCCGGCGCCGGTGAGCACGATGGCGCGGACGTCCGGGTCGCGGTCGGCGTCCTGTACGGCCGTCCCGACGAGGACGCAGACATCGTGATCGACGGCATTGCGGGCCGCCGGTCGGTTGAGAGTGATGACCAGGACGCTGTCGTGCCGCTCGGTCAGGACCTTCGTCGGGTCGGTCACGTCTGGCACGCGATCCTCCGGTACTCGTCGGGGTGGTGCCGCCGACTCCACCACAGCGTCCTAGGGTCGGACGAACCGGACCGAGGAGACCTGAGTTGAGCAACCCCGTCATCAGCGTGTTGGGCGGCACCGGCCCGCAAGGCCGCGGGCTTGCGCGCCGCTTCGCGCAAGCCGGTCTGCCGGTCGTCATCGGCAGTCGCAGCGCGGAGCGAGCAGCGGCCACCGCCGCTGATATTCAGACGGCTGTCGGCGGTTCCGTCACCGGCGCCGACAACGTCGGCGCCGCGCAGCAAGGTGAGGTCGTCATCGTCGCGGTCCCGTGGGAGGGGCACCGCGAGCTGCTGGTGGAGCTGGCGCCGAGCTTGGCGGGGAAGGTCGTCGTCGACTGCGTCAACCCGCTCGGCTTCGACGGTCAGGGTGCCTTCGCGCTCGTCGTCGAGGAGGGCTCCGCCGCCCAGCAGGCCGCTGCGCTGCTACCCGAGAGCCGGGTCGTCGCGGCGTTCCATCACGTGTCGGCAGTCCTGCTCGAGGACCCGACCGTGGCGAGCATGGACACCGATGTGCTGGTCCTCGGCGACAATCGCGAGGCAACCGACCTCGTGCAGGAGCTCACCGGCCGGATCCCCGGGATGCGCGGCATCTACGGCGGCCGGCTACGCAACGCCCACCAGGTCGAGGCGCTCACCGCCAACCTCATCAGCGTCAATCGCAGGTACAAGGCGCATGCCGGCCTCCGGATCACCGACGTCGCGCCGTGACCGGCCCGCTCGCTGGTCTGAAGGTCGTGGAGCTGGCCGGTCTCGGCCCGGCTCCCCACGCCTCCATGGTGCTCGGCGACCTGGGCGCCGACGTCGTGCGGGTAGAGCGCCCCTCGGCCTTCCAGATGACGTCGCCGCACGTCGACTTCCAGCTCCGGAACCGGCGCTCTGTCGCCGCCGACCTCAAGTCGCCCGAGGGTCTGGAACTCGCGCTGCGGCTGGCGTCGAAGGCAGACGTCCTCGTCGAGGGCTTCCGGCCCGGTGTGACCGAAAAGCTCGGGCTGGGTCCGGAGGACTGCTGGGCGCGCAACCCCGGGTTGGTCTACGGCCGCATCACCGGCTGGGGCCAGACCGGGCCGCTCGCTGCGCGCGCCGGACACGACATCAACTACCTCGGACTGACCGGCACGCTGGCAGCCATCGGTCGGTCCGGCGAGCGCCCCGTGCCGCCGCTCAACCTGGTGGCAGACTTCGGTGGTGGCTCGATGCTGCTGCTCGTCGGGATCCTGGCCGCGCTGCACGAGCGGCAGACCAGTGGCAAGGGCCAGGTCGTCGACGCGGCGATGGTCGACGGCACCGCCTTGCTGTCGACGATGCTCTGGTCGCTGCGGGCGCAAGGCATGTGGGGCGACGAGCGCGGCGCCAACATGCTCGATGGCGGTGCGCCGTTCTACGACACCTACGAGTGCGCCGACGGACGCTACGTCGCGGTGGGTCCGATCGAGCCGCAGTTCTACGCGAACATGCTCGAGGGCCTCGAACTGACCGACGCCCCGCTGCCGCAGCAGTACGACACCGCCCAGTGGCCGGCCCTCCGCAAGGCCTTCACTGAGGCGTTCCTGCGCAAGTCCAGGGACGAGTGGACCGCGATTTTTGCCGACGTCGACGCGTGCGTGACGCCGGTTGTCGAGACGAGAGAGGCGGCCACCGAGCCGCATCTGGCCGCACGGCAGACGCTGATCGACCGGGAGGGCGGCACCCAGCCGGCGCCGGCTCCGCGTTTCTCCCGGACCCCAGCCGGCTCGCCAACCGCGCCTGCGGCGCCGGGCGCCGACAACGCCTCGGTCGTCGCGGACTGGCTGGGCGAGTGAGGCTCGAGTCGCTGGCGTGGGGTCCCAGCGACGGGCCATTGGCCGTGCTTCTGCACGGCTTCCCCGACACCGCCCACACCTGGCGTCACCTCGGCCCGACGCTGGCCGATCGCGGCTGGCGGGTGGCCGCTCCCTTCCTGCGCGGCTACGCCCCCAGCGACCT
This sequence comes from Mycobacteriales bacterium, assembly GCA_046713755.1. Taxonomy (GTDB): domain Bacteria; phylum Actinomycetota; class Actinomycetes; order Mycobacteriales; family SCTD01; genus JAUYQP01. The sequence continues at coordinate 8,242 of JBKKBU010000267.1, read as the reverse complement.
CGCTCCCGACGGTGGCTATGAGATCGCCGCTCTCGGCGCCGATCTGCTCGAGCTCAAGCAGGCCCACGGCGGCGACGACAGAACGATCGTGGTCGGCCACGACTGGGGCGCCTTGGCGACGTACGCCGCGGTGTGCCACGACCCCGGCGCCTTCGCCCGGGTCATCACCATGGCGGTGCCCCCGGTCGAGGCCCTCGCCAGGGCCGTCAAAGCGGCGCCGTGGCGGCTGCCGGCCCAGCTGCGCAGGAGCTGGTACGTCGTGGCGGCCCAGGTGCCCGGTGCGGGCGAGCGGCTCGTGCGTCGGGCGCTGCCGAGGATCTGGCGGGACTGGTCACCGGGCTACGACGCCTCCGCCGACCTCGCCATGGTCCGGCTCGCGCTGCCGGATGAGCCACGCTGGAGCGCCGCGCTCGGCTACTACCGGGCGACCGGCCGCCGCGACCTACAACGACCGGCGTACGACGAGATGCGGGCGAGCTCCCAGGCGATCCCGGCCGTGCCGCTGCTGTACCTGCATGGCGACCGTGACGGAGCGATGGGGGTCGCCCTGGCCAGGGCGGCGGCGACGCACCTGGCGCCGGGCAGCCGCTACGAGGAACTGCTCGGAGCGGGGCACTTCCTGCACCTCGAGCAACCCGATCGGGTGGCCGAGCTGGTCTTGGCTCATCTGGACTAGCGCGCTGCCGCGGCGAGCCGCACGCCCAGGGCGACGAACAGTCCGCCCGTGACGCGCTCGACCCATAGCTGCACACCGGGCCGTCGTACGGCGCTGCGGGCACCGCCGACGAGCGTCAAGAAGCCGATCCAGAAAAGCGCCATCGTGGCGAGCGCGATCGCGGCCAGCACGGGCAGCACCCAAGCGCTGGCGGCGCTGACGTCGACGAACTGGGGGAGCAGGGTGAGGAAGAACAGCGCGGTCTTGGGGTTGAGGATCCCGGACAGGACCCCCTGTGCGTACGGCGTTTCTGGGAGGGCTCGGGCGAGGCGTCGGGGCGGTCGCTCGGGCACCTCGCGACGGGTCATCAGCAGCCGGATGCCGAGGACAGTGAGGTAGACCGCGCCGGCCAGCTTCAGCACCGTGAAGGCCGTCGCGGACGTGGCCAGCAGAGCTGAGAGACCGAGCGCTGCCGCGGTGAGGTGCACGGTCACGCCGGTCATCGAACCGAGCGCTACGGCCCAGCCGCTGCGGCGGCCGCGCACCAGCGTCCAGCGCAGGGCCAGGGCGGTGTCGGGGCCGGGAGTCAACGCCAGCAGGAAGACGGCTCCGGCGAAGGTGAGCAGTACGGAGGCATCCACCCCGTGAGGCTACGTGTGCCTGGCTACGTCCGGTGCGCGAACTCTGTCCAGAAGTGAGTGGACTGAAGGAACTAGCCCTGCCCGAGTGCCCGGCGGTGGAGGAGTCACCCGTGAGGGTGACGTTGTGCGGGCATCCGCCCCTGAATTCGGACAAAACGCCTAGTCACAAAAGATGATGGCCATAGTCCGCTGAAGGGATTCCTGCAACGCGCCGAAGGACTAGACACCTCGAACTCTTGGAGTGTCTGTGCGCGTCCGTCCCGGCCTGCTGGTGCTGCTGCCGCTGCTCGTCGCGGTGCCCACCGTCTCTGCCCTGACGCTGCTGTCGGCCACCGAGGCTCCTGCCGCGGCTGCCAGCCCGAGCAGCGCAGGGCTGGTCGCGGCCGCCATCGACGCGGAGCCGCGGCTCGTGCGTGGGGCCCTCTCGGCGGCTGGCCCGGCTGCCGCGGCCATCCCCTCCACGGTTGCGGCACCTGCCTCCCGGACCCGGCTGATCGGCCGCAACGTCACGGCGGCTCGCCCCCGCGTCGTCAGTGCCCCGACCGCCGCGCCGCGCTCCACCGCCTCGAAGCCGGCCTCGAAGCCGGTCCCGAAGCCCGCCGCCACGGCATCCCCTGCGCCGGCTCCCGCGAAGACCGCCGCACCGGTGCGCACCGGGACGGACGACTACCCCTACCGCACCGCCACCACGAACTCCTACGACGACTGGGGCTTCACCAAGCGCCAGTGCGTCAGCTTCGCGGCCTGGCGGTTGGCGCAGGCCGGGCACGCCCTCGACAACCGCGCTGAGGGCTGGGGGAGCGCACTCACCTGGGATGACGTCGCTCGTCAGCGCGGTATCGCCGTGACCGCGGCCCCGGCCGTCGGCGCGGTCGCGCACTGGAACGCAGGGGAGGCGTCGGCGTACTACGGCCCCGGCTCCACCACTGCCAACGGCCGCTTCGCTGCTGGCAGCTACGGCCACGTCGGCTGGGTCACCCACGTGTACGCCGACGGTTCGGCTCAGGTCGAGCAGTACAACTCCGGTGGCGACCGCAGCTGGTCGTCGATGCACGTGAAGGCTCCCCGCTACCTGCGCATCGCCGGCTGACCGCTCGGTCGTCAGCCAGTCCCGTCAGGCAGTCTGGGCCGGTCGTTGCCGACGCAACATCTCCCCGAGCTGGTCGGCCTTGACCGGCCGCCCGAACAGGAAGCCCTGCGCCTGGTCGCAGCCGAAGCGGCGTAGCGCATCGCGTTGCGCAGCAGTCTCGACACCCTCAGCGAGTACCGGCATGCCCAGCGTGTGGCCAAGGCGAACGACCGCCCACGCGATCGTGCCCGCGTCGTCGTCGTCTGGGAGCGAGGCGACGAAGGAGCGGTCGATCTTGACCAGGTCGACAGGAAGGCGACGGAGGGCGGCAAGCGAGGAGTAGCCCGTGCCAAAGTCGTCGATCGCCAGGTGGACTCCGTCGTCGCGGAGCTCGTGGAGCATGGCGATGCCGGTCGCGTCCCGTTCCATGAGGATGGACTCCGTCATCTCCAGGCAGAGGCTGGCCGGATCGAGGCCGGTCTCGCGGAGGGCGCCGCGAACCACCTGCGCGAAGTCGAGCTCCCGCAGTTGGCGGCCGGAGACGTTGACGGCGACGGAGAAGGGGGCCGAGTGCTCCTGCCGCCACAGCACGGCCTGCCGACAGGCCTCGAACAGGACCCACGCGCCGAGCCGGACGATCAGTCCGGTCTCCTCGGCCCGCGGGATGAAGTCGACGGGGGGCACGACGGTTCCATCGGGGCGGTCCCAGCGGACCAGGGCTTCCGCACCGATGATCCGCTCGTCCGTCAGGTCGACGACTGGTTGGTAAGCCAGGAAGAACTCCTCGTTGTCGAGGGCGCGGTGCAGCTCCTCGCCGAGCCTGTGACGGCGACGGACCTCGGCCTGCATGCGCGGCTCGAAGGCGACGTAGTGACCCTTCCCGGACCGCTTGGCCTCGTGCATGGCGACGTTGGCGGCGGCGAGAACCTCATCGGGGGATGCCGTGGGATCGGCTCGCGCCATGCCGATGCTGACGGTGATGAACACCTCGTTCTCCCGTAACCGGAGCGGCTCGCTGAGCCGTGCAGTGATGCGAGCAGCCACCGCCTGCGGGTCGAGGCAGTCCTCGAGCACGATGGCGAACTCGTCGCCACCCAGCCGAGCCACCGTGCTCAAGCCAGGTCGGGCCACGCTGTCGCTCTGCCGGACTGCCTCCTGCAGGAGGGCCGAGATGGCAGCGAGGACCTCATCGCCGGCCTGGTGCCCTTGGCTGTCGTTGATGATCTTGAAGTCATCGATGTCGAGGTAGAGCACGTCGACACTGGTTCCAGAGCGGCTGCCCCGGTTGATGCTGCCGTGCAGGCGGTCCATCAACAGCGACCGGTTGGGGAGCCCTGTCAACCCGTCGTAGAGGGCGAGCTGGGTGAGGCGCTCCTCTGCGACCTCGCGCTCCATGACCCGGCCGAGCTGCGCTCCGACGAACCCGATCACCCGGAGCAGGCCCTCGTCGGGCGGCCGGATCTCAGTGGCGAAGAACTCGAGCACGGCAGCCGTCTCACTGCGGATGAGGACGGGAATGCCAAAGCCGGCCCGGAGGCCACATTCGAGTGCGACGTCCCGGCGGGGGAAGTTGGCGTCTTCGGCGAGATCCGGGGCCCACACCGGCTCGCCTCCCTGCAGGATGCGACCGGGCAGTCCGACGCCTTCGGTGAACAGAAAGCGTTCGCTGAACTCACGGAACGCAGCGAAGCGCTCTGCGTCTGAGAGGTGCCAGACGCCCAGGGAGGTGAGCGCGCCCGGGACCTCGCGTGACCGGACGAGGGCATGGCCGACCGGCCACCCGGTGTAGGAGCACACACCGGCCAACGCGGCGCCCACGGCGGCCTGCAGCGAAGCGGCTTCATTGGAGTGCGCGGCGACCTCACTGAGCAGCTCAGCCACCTTGGTCGAGCGGGTGAGCTCTTGAACCGTTTCGTAGAGCTCGCTCGTCACTCGCTCGGTGATGGCCTCCGCCTCCGCGCGGGCGGCTCGCTCGCGCGCGAGCCGTCTCTCGAGGCCCCGCACCCGGGCGTCGTCGGGCAGGTCGGCGTCAGTGGTCGGCATGGAGTCCGGCACTGTCCGGGACGCTCTTCCCCGCCGGATCAGAGGCGGTGCCGTTGGTCCCCATCCCGCCTCCGACGTCGCCATGCGCTGTGCTGAGCCTATCGCTGCCCGCGTGAGACACTGGGGCCCATCGCAGGCAGGAAGCAGGTCGGAGGCGCTGGATGGACGAGCGGGCCCGGCTGCGGGCGGAGCTGAGCGCCGCGATCGCCGGTGCCGACGACGCGCTCGCAGCTGCCGACCTGCTGTGCCACGCCTGCGTCGAGCTGCTCGGCGTTGACGGTGCCTCGATCTCGCTCATCCACGGTGGGACGACCCAAGGGACGTTCGGGTCGAGCAGTCCGCTGAGCCGGCAGCTCGATGAGCTGCAGTTCACCTTTGGCGAGGGACCTTGCCTGGATTCGGTGCGTGCCGGCGGACCCGTGCTGGTGCCGGATCTCCAGGACCCGGCTGAGGAGCGCTGGCCGGCGTTTCGGGGGGCAGTGCTGGAGCACGGCGTGTCGGCGATCTTCGTGCTTCCGGTGGCCGTCGCATCCTGCTACGTCGGAGCGCTCGACCTGTATCGCAACCGGCGTGGTGCGCTGAACAACGAGGCCCTTCGCGGTGGGTTGCTGGCCGCGGAGCTCGCCGCGCTCCCGCTGCTGGACCTGATGAGCGCCGACGTCGACTGGGCGAGTGCGGCGCAGGGCGACGACGGGTGGGACCAGCTGGCGTCGCTCGAGCGCGTCGAGGTCTACCAAGCAACAGGGATGCTCATGGCTGCCCTCGGCGTGAGCCCGGCGGAGGCCTTGGTCCGGCTGCGCGCACATGCCTACGCCAACGACATGACAGCCAGTGAGGTCGCCTGGGCCATCGTCGAGCGCCGGCTCCGACTCGATGCCGATCCAACGTCATGAGCGCCGACCGGGAGGCCAGGGTCTCTGCCGCCTTTGTCTCAATGGCCAGCAGCTTGGCCAACGGCTACGACGTCGTGGATCTGCTCACCGAGCTGACGGCCGAATGCGCCCAGCTGTTGGACGTCGCCTCGGCGGGCTTGTTGCTGGCTGACGGCCTGGGGGTGCTGCATGTCCTGGCCGCTTCCTCCGAGCGCGCCCGGCAGTTGGAGGTGTTCCAGCTGCAGCGTGACGAGGGACCGTGCCGAGACTGCTTCCACATGGGTGCTCCGGTGGCTGTCGCGGACCTCGACCAGGCGGTGCACCGGTGGCCCCAGTTCGTGCCCGCAGCGCGAGCGGCTGGATTTGTCAGCGCGCACGCCTTGCCGATGCGTTTCCGGGACAACGTCCTCGGCGCGCTGGGTCTGTTCGGCTCCCACGTCGGAGCGCTCGGGCCGGCAGACCTGGACCTGGGTCAGGCGCTCGCCGATGTGGCGAGCGTTGCCCTCGTCCAGGAGCGCAGTGTCGCGGACCGGACCGTGCTCACTGAGCAGCTGCAGACCGCGCTCACCAGCCGGGTCGTCCTGGAGCAGGCGAAGGGCGTGCTCGCGCAGCAGGGTGACCTGGACATGGTCCGGGCATTCACGGTGCTCCGCCGCTACGCCCGGGATCACAACCTGCGGCTCACCGACGTCGCACAGGCCGTCGTGGCCAGGTCGCTCCTCGCCCAGCAGCTCATCGATCACGAGCGGTCGACGACGACCCCGATCTGATCGTCCAGTGGTACTTTGACCGCGTCGCGCAATGCGCGTGACCCCGTCCAGAATCCCGCGGTGAGCACCACCCCGCAGGGACTGTGACATGACGTACGAGCAACTCGACCAGCGGCAGTTGTTCTCCGGGGCCGTTCAGGTCGACGACGGCCTCGCCGTCGTGAGCGTCGCGGGGGAGATCGACCTCCATACGGCGCCTGAGCTCAGCGCGTTGATGAACGAAGCCGTGGCCGCCAGGGCGCGCCGCGTCGTCGTCGATCTGTCGGGCGTCGTGTTCATGGGTGCGAGCGGGCTGACCGTCCTGCTGGCGGCTGCGAAAGGACTCAGGGATAGCAGCGCGCAGCTCACCATCTGCGGCGTGCCGACCGGCATCTACCGGCTGTTCCGGGTCACCGGCCTGATCGCGCACCTCGGGGTCGAGCCGCCTGCGGTCAGTCTCGAGCTCGTTCGAGGGCTCGCGGCGATGGCCTCCATCCCGCTGACCCGCACCGTCCTCGACCAGGCGCTCCGGCTCGTGGTCACGATGGCTCAATCGGTCGTGGCCGGAGCCGACGGTGTCAGCATCACCCTGCCGCGGCACGGGCGACTCGGCACAGTGGCGGCAAGCGACGAGGTCGTCCTGGAGATGGACCACGACCAGTACGACACGGGCGAGGGCCCGTGCCTGGACGCTGCGATCCAGGGAGAGCGCTTCCACATCCCGTCCTTGCGCGACGAGAGCCGCTGGCCGGCGTTCGTCCCCCGGGCGCAGGCCCGCGGCATCGAGAGCATCCTGTCGACCCCGCTGGTGGCTGACGACCTGCCGATCGGTGCGCTGAACGTCTACTCACGCACTCGGGGTGCGTTTGCGAAGCACGACAATCACTGGGCAGACCAGTTCGCCGCCGAGGCGGCTCAGGTGGTCGCGAGCGCGCAGGAGGGCGTGCGAGTGGGGGTGCTCCAAGGGCAGATCCAGCAGTTCCTGCACTCCCGCGAGGTCATTGCCTTGGCGCAGGGCGTGATCATGCATCGCGAAGGGTTGTCGCCGGCGGCGGCGTACGCCTTCTTGCGGAGTGCGAGTGTCCGCACGGGCCGCCCGCTGCGCGACATCTGCGATGACCTGGTGAACGACGGATCCGTCCAGGAGAGCCCGCATGGTCAACCTGCCCGCTGACGGCCTTGATCTGGCCAGGCAGGACGCCGGCCTGACCCAGCTCGAGCTGTGGTTGCGCTACTTCGGGCTCGGCGGCATGACTCCGGCCCTCGAGGTGGAGGCCATCTTGTGCGGTGCCTTGGCGGCCACCGAGGGCGACCACGACGTCATCGCCCACGCGCTCAACGAGCGGTTCACCGAGCTGGGCCGCAACCACCCCGTCCCGTACTCCGAGGACGAGGCCTGACCCGAGCAGGTCATGACGTGCGCAACGCCGAAGCCCTCCTCCATGGGACGACTCGTGGTCGGGATGGCGCTGGCACGCAGCAGCGCGCAGATCGTCGTCCGCACGCCGGTCCTCCTGATTCCCGGGTTGGTGCAAGCGGCGGCGTTGGTCGCGGTGATGGCCCTCGTACTTCGCTACGGGGTCGACCTCGACGCCCCAGCTAGGGGCTTCGGCTCCGCCCGCAACCTCGCCGTCATGGCGGTGGCCGGCTTGGTGTCGACGGTCGTCGGTGTGGTGTCAGGCGCGGTGGTCGTGGCCATCACCGCGGACCGTCTCTCCGGTGGGCAGAGCGGTCTACGCGATGGCCTGGGGGTCGCCCGGAAGCACCTGCCGGCGCTCGTCCGATGGTCATTGTTGAGTGCCACGGTGGGTGCCGTCCTCCGGCTCATCGAAGAGCGGGTAGGTCCGGTGGGCAGATGGGTCACGACGGCGCTCGGCCTGAGCTTCTCGGTCGGCACCATCCTGGTCGTGCCGGTGATCGTCCTGGAGTCGGCCGGTCCGGTCCCGGCGCTGCGCCGTTCTGTCACGTTGTTTCGCTCGCGCTTCGGCGAGTCCATCGGCGGCGAGGTGGGGCTCGCGCTGGCGAGCTTTGTCGTGCTCCTCGGCGCAGGCGTTCTCGTCGCGCCGCTGTTCGCCGTCAGTCTGGCCGTCGGCCTCGTCGCCGTCGGGCTGATCGTGGTCATGTGGCTGGCCGGCTCGTCGGTCCTGTGTTCCGTGTTCTCGGTCGCGTTGCACCGAGTCGTAGTGGGGCTGCCCCCGGGCGGGCCCTTCGGC
>JBKKBU010000266.1:0-2942 GCA_046713755.1 Mycobacteriales bacterium | reverse complement strand
CCGGCCCGCGCTACCCGTCGTCGGCCACGGCCTGGCTCGCCCTGGTCGGGGTGGCGCTGATCGGGACGGTGATCGCCGTGACGACGTTCTTCGCCGCGCTCGCCCTGCTCGGCCCGTCCGACACGGCCGTGGTCAGCACCGTCGAGCCGGTCGTGAGCATCGCGGTGGCGGCCCTGGTCCTGGGCGAGCGGCTCGGCTCGCTGCAGCTGGCGGGCGGCGTCGTGGTGCTGCTCGCGGTCGGGGTGCTGGCCCGCCCCCGACCTGCCCCCGAGCCGGTGCCGGTGTGAGCGAGGTGCCGGGTGCGAGCGACGAGCAGGACCGGCCCTCCGCCCGGGACCTGGTGCGCAAGCGGTCGAGGTCGTACGCCCGCGACGAGACGGGGCGGCACCACCACATCGGCGCGGCCCCCGACCTGCAGCCCATGCTGGGCGAGGACGGCAACGAGTACGTCACGACCTCCGACGTGCAGCTCGCGCAGCGCACCGTCGTCCAGCTCGGGCAGCAGCGGGACCGCACCGCCCACGAGATGGCCGCCGCCGCAGCCGACCTGCGGTTCGAGGACGCCGCCCGGCTGCGCGACGACCTGAGCCGGGTCGAGGCCGAGCTGGCCCGGCGGGCAGGCCCGCAGCAGTCCTAGGCTGGCACCCATGGCGAGCCTGCTGCTGAACCGTCGCGACCTGGAGTTCCTGCTCTACGAGTGGCTCGACGTCGAGAGCCTGACCAAGCGCGAGCGGCACGCCGACCACAGCCGCGAGACCTTCGACGCCGTGCTCGACCTGGCCGAGCGCATCGCCACCGAGCACTTCGCCACCCACAACCGCAAGAGCGACGGCCAGGAGCCGCGCTTCGACGGCGAGCGGGTGCACCTGATCCCCGAGATCAAGGCGGCGCTCGACGTGTTCGCCGAGGCGGGCCTGCTGGCCGGCACCCTGGACGCCGAGCTCGGCGGGCTGCAGCTGCCGACGGTCGTCGGCAACGCGGTCTTCGGCTACTTCCAGGCGGCCAACGTCGGGACGAGCAGCTACCCCTTCCTGTCGATCGCCAACGCCAACCTGCTGATGGCCCACGGGACCCCCGAGCAGGTCGACACCTACGTCCGGCCGATGCTCGAGGGCCGCTACTTCGGCACCATGTGCCTGTCCGAGCCGCAGGCCGGCAGCTCGCTGTCGGACGTGACGACCAAGGCCGTCCCGCAGCCCGACGGGACCTACCGGCTGTTCGGCAACAAGATGTGGATCTCGGCCGGTGACCACGACCTGAGCGAGAACATCGTCCACCTCGTGCTGGCGAAGGTCCCCGGTGGACCGGCTGGGGTCAAGGGCATCTCGCTGTTCATCGTGCCGAAGACGGTCGTGGAGACCGGGGAGCGCAACGACGTCGTGCTGGCCGGGCTCAACCACAAGATGGGCTTCCGCGGGACCGTCAACACGCTGCTGAACTTCGGCGAGGGCAAGCACCTGCCGGGCGGTCAGCCCGGTGCGGTCGGCCACCTCGTGGGCCAGGAGCACCGGGGCCTGACGTACATGTTCCACATGATGAACGAGGCGCGGGTCGGCGTCGGGCTCGGCGCCACGGCCCTGGGCTACACCGGCTACCTGCACGCGCTCGACTACACCAAGGGCCGCCCCCAGGGCCGACCGGTCAGCGCCAAGGACCCGGCCAGCCCGCAGGTCCCGATCATCGAGCACGCCGACGTCCGCCGGATGCTGCTGGCGCAGAAGGCGTACGTCGAGGGCGCGCTGGCCCTCAACCTCTACTGCGGACGGCTGCTCGACGAGCAGGCCACCGGCGAGACCGACGAGGTCCGGACCGAGTCGACGCTGCTGCTCGACGTGCTCACCCCGATCGCCAAGAGCTGGCCGTCGCAGTGGTGCCTGGAGGCAAACAGCCTGGCGATCCAGGTGCTCGGCGGCTACGGCTACACCCGCGAGTACCCCGTCGAGCAGCTCTACCGCGACAACCGGCTCAACCCGATCCACGAGGGCACCCACGGCATCCAGGGCCTGGACCTGCTCGGCCGCAAGGTCGTCATGCAGGGCGGCGCGGGGCTGGCGCTGCTGACCCGGACGATGGGCCGCACGACCACCCTGGCGCAGGCCGCGGGGGGCGAGCTGGCCGAGCTCGGTGCCCAGCTGGCGACCGTCGTGGAGCGCATCCCGGCCACGACGATGCGGCTGTTCACGGCCGACAGCATCGAGGCGTCGCTGGCCAACGCGTCGGTCTACCTGGAGGCCGTGGGGCACGCCGTCCTGGCCTGGATCTGGCTCGAGCAGCTGCTCGCGGCGGACGGCCGTACGGGCGACTTCTACGACGGCAAGCGGCAGGCGGGCCGGTACTTCTTCCGCTGGGAGCTGCCCAAGGTCGCGGTTCAGCTGACGCTGCTGGTGTCCGTCGACACGACCGCGCTGGACGCCTCGCCCGCCTGGTTCTGAGCGGCCCGGCCCGGGGTGAGCCGGCCACGCGTGCGCCGGTCCCAGCGGACCAGCAGCCGGGGCGTGAGGTAGAGCGCCGCGGCGTCGAACCAGGCGTAGCCGCCGGCGATCCCGCTCGGCGGGTTGCCGATGCTGATCAGCCCGGTCGGGTCGGTGGTCTGCCACTCCCACGTGCCCAGCGAGGTGCCGATGATCTCGAGGTAGCTGACGACGAAGAACGCGCCGGCGTACAGCAGCGGACTGCGGCCCTTCCAGGCGAACAGCAGCAGGCAGCCGAACCAGAAGGCGCCGAGCGCGTCGGGCTGGGGGGACAGCGTCACCCCCCACAGGGCCCAGCCGCCGCACAGCACCAGCGCGGTGCCCAGCAGCGCCCGGGAGTGCCGGTGGGCCCAGGCGCTGCGGCCGATCGCGAACGCCGCCAGGTAGACCAGCCCGTGCCCCGGCGGGACGAAGGCCGGGACGTTCTCCAGCCGGTAGACGTAGACCCCCAGCGCGTCGGCGAAGACGTAC
>JBKKBU010000265.1:0-9972 GCA_046713755.1 Mycobacteriales bacterium | reverse complement strand
CACATCGCCGGCCGACGCCATCCGGGCGGTCCCGCGGTCGAGGCCGCTGCGCGCATCGCTGACCGTGACCACCGCGGCAGCAAGGGCAGAGCGGATCTCGTTGAGATGGGCCTGCAGCTCGGCGCGCAGGTCGGCGGTCACCGCCTCCGCCGCCGCGCGGGCTTCGGCGACGACCTGCGTGGTCGCACCGGGCAGATCGGCGTGGAGCCCGGCCACGTCCCGGCGTACGTCGGAGATGGTGGCCTCGAGCGCAGCCAGCCGCTCCCCCGACTCCCGCGTCGCCGACGTGGCACCGCCGACGGTGGCCCCGAGCTCGCCCAGGTGGGCTGCGGTCGCGGCCGCCCCGGCGATGGCCCGCTCCAGCAGTTCGGCGCGCAGCCCATCGTGAGCGGACGCGACGTCGGCGCGGGTCTCAGCCAGTCCGGCCAGGACGACGACGCGCAGCGCCTCGACGGTGTCCGCCAGGTCGGCACGCAGCGCCGTGAAGCCCTCCCCCGTCGTCGCGGCGGCGGCCAGGAGCTGATCCAGCTGCGGTCGCATCGAGCCGACCTCGGCCTCCACAGCGCCCTGCAAGGCCGTCAGCTGCGCCTCGGTGGTCGCCGCCCGCCCGGCCAGCTCGGACTGCACTGACACGACCGTCCCGAGCAGCTTCTCGGCGATGTCGTCGAGCTCGGTCTGCGCCTCCTCACGACCCTCGGCCAGCGTCAGGGTGACGGCGGCGACCAGGCCCTTGAGGTCGCGGTCCATGGTGGTGGCAAAGCCGTCCATGGCCGACCGGACGGTCTCGGCGAGCTCGGTGACCGCCGCCCGGGTGCCCACGGTCTCGGCCGCGCCGCGACCCAGGACCTCGACGACCTCCCGCCGCAGCTGGTCAGTGCGGGTGCGCAGGGTGTCCGACAGCAGGGTTGAGAGCTCGGTGAGCCTGGCGTCGTTGACCGCACCCAGCCGGGCAACGACGCTGTCGGCCTGCTCCGAGGCGACCTGCTCGAGGCGGGCGTCGAGGCCCGCCTGCAGCCCTTCCACGGCGATGCCCAGCTCACGGAGCTTGTCCGTCGTCGTACTCGCCCCATCGCGGGCCAGCGACTCGATGCGCTCGGACATCACGTCGAGGGCGTCCTCCAGCACGGCGAGGCGCGCCTCGATCGCGCCCCGGGCCTCGACGAGCGCGGCGGCGCTGCTCGAGGCGGCCTCGTCCTCCCCCGCCAACCGGGCGTCGAGCGTGCGACGCACCTCGGCCGCAACGCTGTCGACCTGGCTCCGCATCGTGTCCCGCAGGTCGCTGGTGACGGCGGTCAGGCGCGCCTCGGAGGGCAGCTGCGCGAGGCCCTCCCGCAGATCGGCGGCGAGCCCCGGAAGGGCGCCGTTGACGTCCTCGACCGTCCCGCTGACGGCATCGACCCTGGCGGTCAGCTCGGTGAGCCGACGCGCCATCGATCCGGACTCGGTGCGGCCGGCCGACACCGAGCTGCTCAGCGTGCCGCCGACCTCCTCGACCTCGTCCCGGACGCCGCCGACCTCCGTGCGGAGGGCCGCCAGGTCGGCGCGGACGGCACCGAGCTCGACGCGGAGGGCGGTGACGTTGGCGGCCAGGCCGGGGTCGGCCAGCTGGTCGGCGTCGTTCTCCTCGGTGGCGAGCGCCGCGAGCTGCTCGATGCGACGTGACAGCGGGTCCACGGGATGGCCTTCCATGCTCGGGTCCCCGGAGCGTATCGGCGTCAGGCGAGCGGGAGCGGCACCCGGACGGCCACGTCGCGGCGCGCCGCGGCCAGCCGCTCGTCGGGCACCACGCCGTACGTCGTCGTGCGCTGACGCGGGGTGCGCCCCGCGGCCCGCACCATCGACTCGAGGTCCTCGACCGACTTGCGCGACCCGTGGGCCGAGCCGGCCATCCGGCTGATCGTCTCCTCCATCAAGGTGCCGCCCAGATCGTCGACGCCACCGTCGAGCACGGCGCCGCACTGCTCCGGGCCGAGCTTCACCCAACTGGCCTGGAGGTGCCGGATGCGGCCGTGCAGCAGCAGCCGCGCGACGGCGTGCACGGCCCGGTTGTCCCGGACCGTCGGACCGGGTCGAGCGACGCCCGCGAGGTAGATCGGCGCGTTGGTGTGCACGAACGGCAGCGGCACGAACTCGGTGAAGCCACCGGTGCGGTCCTGGATCGACGCCAGGACCCGCAGGTGACCGAGCCAGTGGTGCGGCTGGTCGACGTGGCCGTACATCATCGTGCTCGTCGTCGGCAGCCCCACCTCGTGGGCGGTCGTCACCACCTCGATCCACTGGGCTGTCGGCAGCTTGCCCTTGGTGAGCACCCACCGGACGTCGTCGTCGAGGATCTCGGCCGCGGTGCCGGGCAGGCTGTCGACACCGGCCTCCTTCGCGGCCAGCAGGAACTCCCGGATGCTGACCTGCATCCGGGCGGCGCCGTTGACGACCTCCATCGGGCTGAACGCGTGCAGGTGGATCTCGGGCGCCGCCTGCTTCACCGCTCTGGCCAGGTCGAGGTACGCCGTCCCCGGCAAGGTCGGGTCGATGCCGCCCTGCATGCAGATCTCGGTCGCCCCGACGTCCCAGGCCTCGCGGGTCCGCTCGCCAACCTCCTCGAGCGACAGCGTGTAGGCATCGGCGTCGGTCCGGCGTTGCGCAAAAGCGCAGAAGCGGCAGCCCGTGTAGCAGATGTTGGTGAAGTTGAGGTTGCGGTTCACCACGAACGTCACGTCGTCGCCGACCGCCGCGCGACGCACGTCGTCGGCAAGCCGCGTCAAGGCCGTCAGCGCCGGGCCGTCGCAGGTGAGCAGGGCGAGGTACGCCAGGTCGGCGAGCCCGGCCGGGTCGTGCTCGGCCTGCCGGAGCGCAGCCTTGACGTCCGAGGGCAGCCGCTCCACCTGGGCGGGCACCTGCGCGCGGACGGCGTCCCAGTCGCCGTACACGTCGTCGAAGTCGGACCGGCGGTCGCTACTGCGGCCGGTGGTGTCGACGGTGGCGTGCAGGTCGGTGCGACCGGTGGAGCGCAACACGTCGTCCGGCTCCTGCCAGGGCAGTCCCTTCGGCAGCACGTCGGCCGCGAGCCCGGCGTCGTTGCGCAGCGCGTCGACGTGGGCCTGCAACCGGGGATCGAGCCAGGGCTCGGCGAGGTAGGGCGGGTGCGCGGTGAGTCGCTCCACGAGGGTGAAGCCGGCGGCCTGGGTCGCCGCTGCGAGGTCCTCCAGGTGCGGCCAGGGACGCTCCGGGTTGACGTGGTCCGGGGTGAGCGGGCTGACGCCGCCGAGGTCGTCGATACCGGCGGCCAGCAGGTCCTCGACGTCCGCCAGGTTGGGCGGTGCCTGGACCCGGACCCGGGGGCCGAGCAGCAGGCGAGCCACAGCGATCGCCGCGAGGTGCTCGTCGCGGGTCGCGTCGGGGGCGGCGCGCATCGCGGTGTCGTCCTTGGCGAGGAAGTTCTGGACGATCACCTCCTGCACGTGACCGTGCCTGCGATGGCTCGCCCGGATGGCGAACAGCGACTCGGCGCGATCGGCGAGGCTCTCGCCGATGCCGACAAGAATGCCTGTGGTGAAAGGGATCGCGTGCCGACCGGCATCCTCGATGACCCGCAGGCGGACTGCCGGGTCCTTGTCCGGGCTGCCCTTGTGGGCCGGCACGTCCGCCGTCGTCTCGAGCATCATCCCCATCGACGGGGCGACCGGCTTGAGCCGCTGGAGCTCTGCCCAGCTCATGACCCCGGGGTTGAGGTGCGGCAGCAGCCCGGTCTCCTCGAGGACCGCGATGGCGGCCGCTCTGACGTAGGCCAGGGTGCTGTCGTAACCGGCCTCGTCGAGCCACTGCCGGGCTTGCGGCCAGCGCTCCTCCGGTCGGTCGCCGAGGGTGAACAGCGCTTCCTTGCAGCCGAGCGCCTGCCCGGCCCTGGCGATGTCGAGGACCTCGTCGAGGGACAGGTAGGGCGCGGGCAGCAGGTGTGGCACGGTCGCGAAGGTGCAGTAGTGGCAGCGGTCCCGACACAACCGGGTCAGCGGGATGAACACCTTGCGGGAGTAGGTGACCGTGCCTGCGCGACCGGCGTCGACGAGCCCCTGGTCCCGCACCCGTGCAGCCGCGGCGCACAACTGGCGCAGGTCATCGCCGCGCGCGGCGAGCAGCGTCGTCGCCTCTCGGGCGTCGATCGGCTTGCCGTCGCGGGCCCTCGCCAGGGCCCGTCGCATGCCGGGCTGCTCCATCGGCTGACCCTACGGGGGTGTCCGTCCGGAGATCACCACCGCACCGACCGGTAGGACGACGCGGCCGTGCGGCGCGGCGTACGCCGCGGTCGTGATCTCGACGTAGCGGTCGCGCATCGCCAGGCGCTGCTCGGCTGTTGCCGCCGCGATGACCGCACCGGTCCGCGGGGTGCTCGCCCCGACGGCGTCGAACCACGCTCGGGGTTCGACCTCGACCGTCCAGGCCACCCGCTGGACCCGCACGTCCTGCAGGTCGGCCAGCAGGGCGTGGGCCTCCGCCTCGTCAGCGAACCGGGTGCTGTCCGGACCGGGAGGGGCGTCGGCCACGACCCCGAACTCGGCCGCCACCGGGCCGAACAGCCCGAGCGCGGGATTGTGGTCCGGCAGGTCCCACACCGTCATGGCCACCCGTCCGCGGCAGACCCGAGCGAGTTCAGCGACCGCCCGCTCCGGTCGGGCGAGGTGGTTGAGCAGGAAGCCAGCGACGACCGCGTCGAACGCACCGTCTTCGAAGGGCAGGTCCTCTGCTCCCGCGACCTGCGCGTCGATGCCGTAACGCACCGCGATCTCCACCATCGGGGCGGACTGGTCGACGGCGGTCACCTCGGCGAAGCGAGCCAACGCGGCTGCCGCCACAACGCCGGGCCCGGTCGCGACGTCGAGCAGCCGGGTTCCCACCGTCACCTCCGCGGCGTCGAGCAACGGCTGCGCCCCCGGGCCGGTGAGTCGGGTCAGGTCCGCCGCGTAGGGCTGGGCGCGGCTCTCCCACGCTGCCCGCTCCCACGCCGCGAACGCGTCGAGCTGCTCCTCCGAGTGCTGGGTCACAGGAGCCATCCTCCACCAGGGCAGCCGAACGGTCGTGAAGATCGTCGTGAAGATCGTCGTGAAGCACGGCGGCGCTGGGCGCCGCATACATTCCGCCATCGGACTTCACGACGATCTTCACGATCGCCTCGGCAGGCGCGTGGGGGTCAACTGGACTTGCGAAGCAGCGAGCCGAGGAGCTCACGGAGCTCGGCCACCATGCGCTCGGGGTAGCGCCGCACGTCGTCAGCCGTGAAGCGCACGACAGTGACCCCGGCCGTCAAGAGTCGGCGGTCCCGCCGCGCGTCGCGGTTCTTGGCCGCGGGAGATGAGTGGTAGGCCCACCCGTCGATCTCGATAGCTAGGTTGAGGTCCCGGACAAAGAAGTCCACCCGTCCGAGGAATTCGCCGCCCTGCGACAGCTCGACCTGTTGCTCCAGCCCGTGGAGGCCGGCCGCGAGCGACAGCGGCCGGGCCTCCTCCTCGAGCACGGACTCGAAGAGCGGGTCGAACTCCGCGCACACCTTGCGGACCTGCGCGATCCCAGCGCGCCCGCCCATGCCCTCGCAACAGGCAAGTACGCGTTCTACCGTCGTCCGCTTGCCGCGGACCGCGTCGGCAAGGGCCCTGGCCAGCTCCGCCCGGTCCAAGAACGCCGACAGCGCCACGAGGGTTCGCGGCACGGGCGTCATGCGCAGCCCGGCTACGTGCGTCACTGCCATCGGGTGCCGCGTCCGCGCCACCACCAGCCCGGTCCCTGCGCACCGACCCCTTGCGTACGGCACTTCCATCCAGACCCGGTCGCCACGGACATCGGCGACATCGAGCTTCTGATGCGCAGCGGCTGAGTAGTGCGACAGCCACGACGACGGACCCAGCAGCGCCAGCCCGGCAGCCTCCCGAATGACAGTTGTGATGGGGGTTCCCTGCGCGCAGTAGACGCCGGGGTGAAGCGCCCGCCACCATCCCTGGACGACCATTCGACGGACGTCATCCGCGGTCAATCCGCAGGCGACCGCGTCCGCCAGGGTGAATACCCCTTTGGTCAAGGCAGCCCGCTCAGCGAGCAGTACCGCGGGAAGTTTCGGCGTACGACGGCTGGCCATGCCCGCACTGTGGCGTCATCGCCGCAACAGCGCTGCCGCCCCTGTGGACAACCGGCCCGAGAGCAGTCGTGAAGATCGTCGTGAAGCAGGATCGGGTGCCATGAGCGGGGTCTCCGACCCGCGTACTTCACGACAATCTTCACGGCCCGGAAAGCCAACGACCGCCGCCAACGTGTGGCCCTCGGGAGCAGCCTGACAGACTCGGCGCATGCGGATCGTGGCCCTGGCTGGCGGCATCGGGGGGGCCCGGTTCCTGCGCGGGCTGCAGCACGCGGTGCCTGACGCAGAGCTGACCGTCGTGGTCAACACCGGTGACGACATCTCGTTGTACGGCCTGCGGATCTGTCCCGATCTCGACACCGTGATGTACACCCTCGGCGGCGGCATCGACGAGGAGCGCGGTTGGGGGCGACAGGACGAGAGCTTCCGCGCCAAGGCCGAGCTGCTCGCCTACGACGTACCGACGGCGTGGTTCGGCCTGGGCGACCGGGACCTCGCCACCCACCTGGTGCGCCGCCAGATGCTCGACGCCGGCTTCCCGCTGTCGCAGGTGACCGCGGCCCTGTGCGACCGGTGGCAACCGGGCGCGCGACTGCTGCCCATGTCGGACGATCGGGTCGAGACCCATGTGGTCGTCGACACCGACACCGGTCGGCGCGCTATCCACTTCCAGGAGTGGTGGATCAAGCACCGCGCCGCCCTGCCGGCCCACTCGATCGTGGCCGTCGGGGCCGAGGAGGCCAGTCCTGCACCGGGTGTGCTCGAGGCCATCGACGCCGCGGACGTCGTCCTCCTACCGCCGTCCAACCCGGTCGTGAGCATCGGCACGATCCTGCAGGTCAAGGGCATCACCGAGGCCCTCAGTGCGAAGCGGGTCGTGGGGCTGTCCCCCATCGTCGGCGGCGCGCCGGTGCGCGGCATGGCCGATGCCTGCCTGACGGCGATCGGCGTCGAGACGTCGGCGGCAGCGGTCGGCCGCCACTACGGTGCGCGATCCACGGGCGGGTTGCTCGACGGGTGGCTCGTCGACACCGCCGACGCCGGCGCCACCGTCGCAGGTGTGACAGTGCGGGCCGTGCCGCTGCTCATGACCGACCTCGAGGCAACCGCGGCAATGGCGCGCGCAGCGCTGGATCTCGCCGGTGCCTGACGGCCGCCCGACGGATCCGCGCGGCTACACCGTCAGCCCGGTCACCGGCCTGCCCGAGATCCGCCCCGGTGATGACCTCGCCGCGCTGATCGCCGGCGCCGTCGACCTCGAGGACGGCGATGTCGTCGTGGTGACGAGCAAGGTGATGAGCAAGTCCGAGGGGCGGCTCATCACGGTGCCACCGGGCGCCGACCGGGAGCAGGCGCGTCTCGAGGCCGTCGCGACCGAGACCGTCCGGGTGGTCGCGCAACGCGGTACGACGACGATCGCCGAGAACCGCAACGGGCTGGTCCTCGCCGCTGCCGGGGTCGACGCCAGCAACGTCAAGCCCGACGAGCTGGCGCTGCTGCCGCTCGATCCGGATGCCAGCGCGCGGGTTTTACGGGACCGGCTGCAGGCGCTCACCGGTCGCCGCCTGGCCGTCGTCGTCTCCGACACCCTGGGCCGGGCCTGGCGGGTCGGGCAGGTCGACCAGGCCATCGGTGCGGCCGGGCTGGCGCCGATCCGCGACGCGCGCGGCACGACCGACAGCCACGGTCAGGTCCTCGAGGTCACCGAGATCGCCGTCGCCGACGAGCTGGCCTCGGCCGCCGAGCTCGTCAAGGGCAAGGCTGATGGGGTCCCGGTTGCCGTCGTCCGCGGCCTGGCCCTGCCCGACGACGGCCGCGGCGCAGCCGCCCTCGTGCGGCCGCCGGAGCAGGACTGGTTCCGGCTCGGCACCCGCGAGGCGCAGCTGCAGACAGTGGCCCTGCGCCGCACGGTGCGCGTCTTCGACGACCGCCCCGTCGACCGCGCCGCTGTCCTGCGAGCAGTCGCGGCCGCCCTCACCGCCCCGGCCCCGCACCACACGACGCCCTGGCGGTTCGTCCTACTGGAGGACCGCCGGACCGCGCTGCTCGATGCGATGTCGGCCCGCTGGGAGTCCGACCTGCGCCGGGACGGGTTCACCGACGAGCAGGTAGCCAGGCGACTGGAGCGCGGCCGGGTGCTGCGCGATGCACCGTGCCTCGTCGTGCCTTTCCTCGACCGCACCGGAGTACACCCGTACGCCGATGCGGAACGCAGCGCCGCCGAAGAGCGGATGTTCCTGGTGGCCGCCGGCGCCGGCGTGCAGAACTTCTTGGTACAGCTGGCTGTCGAGGGATTGGGCAGCGCCTGGGTCGGCAGCACGATGTTCTGTCCGGACCTGGTGCGAGAGGTGCTCGACGTCGACGGGGAGCCACTAGGAGCGGTGGCTGTGGGTCACCCCGCGGTGCCGGCGACCCTGCGGCCGCCCCGCAACCCGGCCGACTACGTGGTGACGCGCTGAGCGACCGGCGCCTGCCAGCCGAGCTCGATGAGCCGCTTGTGCAGCACCATCGCGGCAACCGCCTTCAACTCGGCCAGGTCGACCAGGTCGCGGGCCGCCTCCCCGTGGGCGGCCGCGGTGGCCAGTCGATCGGCGAGGGCGAGGTAGTCACGCATCGCGGCCCGGACCGTGGTGTCGTCGAAAGCCTGCATGCTTCCAGTGTGCCCGAAATAACCCTCAGTGACCACGGTGGTCCGCAATTGTCACCCTCGGTCCGAACCGCGGCTTGCTCGCGCCACTGATCTCGAGCAGCCGGACGACCCGGTAGCGCTGCGGCCGCCACCGCTCCAGCAGCTCCGCCATCCCGGCGTCATCGACCGGCCGACCGACCAGCGCCCACCCGACGAACTGCGACAGGTGGTAGTCGCCGAAGCTCACGGCATCGGTATCGCCGAGGGCGCGCTGGGCGATCTCGGCCGCCGTCCAGACCCCGATCCCCGGTACGGCGGTGAGGCGCTGCTGCGCCTGCTCCCGCCCCATGTCCACGACCTCCTCGAGGCGCTCCGCGATCCGGCTCGCGGCCACGATGATCCGACTGCGCTGCGGACCCACGCCGGCCCGATGCCACTCCCAGCTCGGGATGTGCCGCCACACCTCGGCGGGTGGGGGGACCCGCATGCCGGTCGGCGCGGGGCCTGGCGGCGGGGTGCCGTAACAGGTCACCAGCCACCGCCAGGACAGCCGCGCTTCCTTGCCCGTGACCTTCTGCTCCAGCACGGCTGGGACCAAGGTCTCGAACACCCGGCCGGTGCGCGGGATCCGCAGCCCCGGATGGCGGGCGTGGGCCTCGGCAAGCAGCGGGTGGTCGGCCCGGAAGCCGGTCGGATCGTCGCGTTCACCGAGCAGCTCGGGGGCGCCGGCCACGACCCGTTCCGCGCCCGGTCCCCAAGCCTCGCAGGTGATCTCGTGCCCCCCTCGCTGGGTGAGGCGGTACGTCGCGGGCCCGTCCACCGTCCACGTCGTACGCCACAGCGCACCGTCGTCAGTGCCGCGGTGCGTGGGGTCGCCAGCTCCGCGACGAAGGGGGGCCAGGGTGCGGCGTACGTCGACCGGCAGGGCAGGTCGCCAGGTGCTGACGGCGTCTGGGCGCGCGCTGTCGCGATGCGCCGACACCACCCCTGTCACCGGACCAGTCTGCGCCACAGGTCCGACGGTGAGGGCTCCGACTACGGTCTGGCCGATGGTGCTGCTGCAGGTCCGGGCTACCGACGCCGGCCCGGTCGCTCTGCTCGACGTGGTGCTGTCGCCGGGGCTGGTCGTGATCGTCGGCGAGGAGGGCTGCGGGACCTCGACGGCGCTCCGTGTCATCGCCGGGGTTCAGCCGGCTGACGTGGTGTCGCGCGCCGGCGGACA
>JBKKBU010000264.1:0-2984 GCA_046713755.1 Mycobacteriales bacterium | reverse complement strand
GGGGTACGCCGGGTCAGGCGGCGAGGGTGAACCGCTGGGACAGCACGAGTCCGGCGGCCCCGAGCAGGCCGGCGTCCTGGTCGAGGGAGGAGAGCAGCACCTCGACGGCGTCGCGGACGTGCGGCAGTGACCGGGCGGCGAGCCGGTCGGCGACCAGTGCGCGCAGGACCTCGCCGCCGCCGACGACATCACCGTGGAGCAGCAGCCGGGTCGGGGCCAGCAGGTGCACCAGAGTGACCAGGCCGACCGAGAGGTGGTCGGCGTAGCGCGCGAGCAGACCACGAGCGGCGTCCGAGTCGAGACCGACGAGGGCGCGGGCGTCGAGCGTTGCCGCACCGGGCAAGCCGAGCTCCGCCGCCTGTCGGCGTAGCCAGCGCAGCGTCGCGACGGTCTCCCAGCACCCGGTGAGCCCGCAGTGGCAGGGCAAGCCGTCGAGCTGCACGACGGTGTGGCCGAGCTCGCCGGTGGCCCCGTCGGTCCCGCGGTAGAGCTCGCCGTCGAGCACCAGGCCGACACCGAGCCCCGAGCCGGTCTGGACCGACGCGAAGGTGCTGACGCCGCGGCCGTCGCCGAACCACTTCTCGCCCAGCGCCTGGGCCCGCGCGTCGTTGTCGACGAGCACCGGCAGCCCATGGGCGGCCTCGAGCGCGGTGACCAGGCCACGGCCGCGGGCGCCGGGGACGGGGCCGGATCCGATCACGGTGCCGGTCGCGGGGTCGCACACCCCCGGGACAGCCACGCCGATGCCGAGCACCTCGGCCGGGGCCGCCGCCACGACCTGGCGGACGCCGGACAAGACCGCCGCGACGAGCTCGGCGTGCGACGCCGTAGCGGTGTCGCAGGGAACCTCCACCCGGGTGAGCAGGTCACCGCGGGCGTTGACGAGGGCGGCTTCCACGGCGCCGCCGGAGAAGGCGACGGCCGCGCACAGGCCGGCGTCCGCCCGGAACCACAGCGGCCGGCCCGGCTTGCCGACCTTGCCGACCGACCGGGTCGGCTCGCTCTCCTCGAGGAGCCCGTCGTCGACCAGGCCCTGCGCGATGGTGCCGATCGTCGCGCGCGGGACGCCGGCCAAGCGGGCCAGCTCGGCGCGCGAGAGCGGGCCGTGGTCACAGAGCGCGCGCAGCACGCGGGAGCGGTTGACATCGCCGATCTGACGGTTGCTGAGCAGGACCGTAGGGCTCGACACCGAACTCCTTCATTGACAGCGAGGTTCCACAATGTAATCTGCTGCTACAAACTCATCCCAATGTCCCCATCCTGCCCTGAAGGTGGACGAGCGTGTTGAATCCCGGCGCGAAGCCCGTGGCGATCGCGGCGGCGGCCGTCTTCGTCACGTCCCTGCTGTCCGTCGGGCAGGTGAAGTACGACGCCAAGCAGGCCGCCGCCCCCAGTGACACCCTGGCCGAGGGCCAGGTCCCCGGTGAGACCGGCGCAAGTGGCAGCCCGACGACGGGCCCGACCGGACCGAGCGGTGCCCCGAAGCCGACCACCGGTCCCGGCGGGACCCCGCTGCCCGGCAGCTCCGGTGCTCCGGTGCCGGGTGCGCCCGCGCCCGGTGCGACGACTCCCGGCAGTGTGCCGACGCGGGTGAAGCCCGGCGAGGTCGTGGGCATCCCCAACTACGGCCTGCGCACCCAGGGCGTGACGCCGACGACCGTCAAGATCGGCATCGACTACAACAAGTCCGGCTGCGGCGACGCCGGCGCACTGGAGGCCGCCCTGGGGCCGGCGGTCGTGGGTGACCCGGAGAAGGCCGTGAAGGCCTTCACCAACCACGTCAACGACACCGGCGGCGTGCGCGGCCGCAAGCTGACGAGCATCACCGTCGACGACGGCGGGCTGCAGTGCCCCGAGCAGAACGCCGCGGCCGCCGTCGAGATGGTCGACGAGCACAAGGTGTTCATGGCGCTGATCGGCATCCACGACGTGGGCGACGCCGTGCTCAAGCGCGGCATCCCGATCTGGGGCGGTCGCAGCACCAAGGCCGAGCAGAAGCAGCGCGGCTTCGGCCAGTTCCAGATCTTCCAGGACGCCGACGGCGACTTCACGAACTGGGCGAGCTTCGGCAAGAACTACCTCGGGACCAACGCGACCGACCGGCGGGCCTGCTTCGTGCACCCCGACACCGCCGACTTCAACAACCAAGAGAAGATCATGGTTGCGAAGATGGCCGAGCAGGGGTTGAAGTTCGTGGACTTCATCCGCTACGCCGATGACGCCTCGACCGGCCAGCAGCAGGCCACCGCTGCTGTCATCCGCATGAAGGGCAAGTGCGAGCAGGTCTGGTTCGTCGCCAACAACGCGATCGGACTGATCTTCTTCACCAACGCCGCGGAGAGCCAGGATTTCCACCCGATCTACACGTTCACCGGGCGCACCTACCTCGCCGATGCCGCCCTCGGTGGCTCGCTGATGCAGCCCGACCAGTGGGAGAACGCCATCGGGCTCTCGCCGCGCATCAAGCCCGGGGACCACCCCAATGAGGGCAACTGCAAGAAGATCTACGAGAAGTACTACCCCAACGACGGGCTCTCGGGTTCCGCGTCGGTCGAGATCGCCTGCGTCTCGATCCTCACCACCACGGAGGCGATGGAGCGAGCGGTGGACCTCACCGGTCAGCTGACCGCCAACTCGCTGCAGGTCGGGATCAACGCCATCAAGCGCGACTTCTACTGGAACGCGCACGTCCCGATGACCTACACGATCCCGACCAGCTTCCGCCAGCCCTTCGACTTCACCGGCTACGACCACCAGACCGTCGTGAAGTGGAACCGGTCGGCGGCCGACTACGCCTTCCCGGAGTACCCCAAGTACTGGAGCCAGTTCGGGCCAGGCAAGTCGGGCGGCGAGGACCTGCGGCCGTTCTTCGACGACACCTGGAAGAAGCCCTAGTTGGACCTCGTCCTGCTCGGTCTCACGATCGGGATGGCCAACGCTCTGCTCGCTGTCGGTCTCGTCCTGATCTACATGTCCAACCGGGT
>JBKKBU010000263.1:0-7098 GCA_046713755.1 Mycobacteriales bacterium | reverse complement strand
CGGCGGGCCCACTGCCCGCCTGCGCCGCCGCTGCTCCGCCACGCTCGGCACTGTAGGCCGATAGCCTGTGCCGATCCGCCTCCGTAGCTCAGTGGATAGAGCGCCTCCGTCCTAAGGAGGGCGTCGGGAGTTCGATTCTCTCCGGGGGCACCCACGCTGGGATGCCGGCGGGACCACGAGCGAACCAGCTGCGCCTAGTCCCCTTCGCCCGCAGAATTGTCCGTATGGACCATAGGCTCGGCGCCGCGTGCTGCCGACGATGTCCAGGTGAGCACGCAGGCCCTGGGCCGTCCTATCGCCGTCGACCTGCACGACCGCGCCGTGCTGCTGCGCTCGTGGCTGCACACGCTGCACGGTCCGCACATCGACCCACGTCCCCGCACCGATGCCCCCCTGCCGCCACTGCGGGCGCTGCTCGGCAACGCGGTCGCCTGGCACGTCGCCTACGTCCTGATGGCCCTCATCGGCTGCCTCGTCATCGCCCGCAGTGGCTCCGGCAGCACGGTCGCTGACGCCCTCGGCGAGGGCGGCAGGGCCGCGCTGGCCGTCGGGACGCTCCTCATCTGGTGGGGCGGGGCGGCCATGGGAACGGCGCTCTGGTGGGCCGGCGTCCAGGTCGCCCGCAAGGGCTAGACCGGTCGGCGCAGGCGCGGCAGGAGCGGCCGCAGGGTGCGGTGCCTCAGCACACCGGACCACACCCCCACGCCGTACGCCGCCTCGTCAAGCAGCCGCACGGCCGTCCAGCGCAGCGGGTCCACGGGCGGCTTCAGCCGCAGCCAGTCGACGAGGTGCGGAGCGACGACGAGCGCTGCGCACCAGCGGCCCCTGACGAGCACCGGCGCGAGCGACCCGAGCACGCGACCGACCTGCAGCGCCGTCCCTGAGACGCCCTGGCCGATCGTGCTGGCCGCGGTCGTCCTCGACAGTCCGGTGAGCTGCCTGGCCAGCCGCACGGTCGGCACGCTCGCGACAGCCGTCGCGACCAGCGGCCGGCGGGCGAGCAGCAGGGCGACCACGGCGGTCGGCCAGGGGCGCAGCACCAGATGCGTGAGGCGCGCGTCGTAGCGCCGGGACAGCGGTGCGGCCGAGGTGCCGTAGCGGTAGCGCCGCGCCAGGACATCCCGCCACGTCGTCGGCTCGAGATGACCCACCACCACCGAGGGGTCGTAACGCACCGTCCAACCCGCATCGTGCAGCCGCCAGACCAGGTCGACGTCCTCGCCGTAGCGGAGCGTGGGATCGAAGGCCGGCTCCGGCAGCGCCGCCCGGCGGACCACCAGCGCCGCCGTCGGCACGTAGGCCACCGCGGTTCCCGGCCGGACCGCCGCGGGGTGCGCCCCGAGGTCCAGCGGGGATCGCGCGGCCGAGACCCGGCCCCGCAGCGAGGTGCTCGCTCGGCCGACGACGCGTGGTGCGACCGCCGCGACCGACAGGTCCGCGAAGTGGCCCAGCAGGTCCGCCAGCCAGTCCTCCCCCGGCCGGCAGTCGCTGTCCACGAAGGCCACGAACGACGTCGAGACCGCTTCCAGACCCGTGCAGCGCGCTGGTCCCGGCCCGCCGTTCGTCGTACGACGAATGTGCACTGCCCCGTGCCGGGCGGCCACCTCGGCGACCGCTGCGGGGTCCTGTGAGCCGTCGTCGACGACGACGACCGGTGCGCTGGCACCCAGCGCCGCCAGGCAGCCGTCCAGCTCGGCCGCACGGTCCCGGACGGGCACGACGACCGTGACGTCGGCGATCGGGGCGCGGGGCGGTCGCGGGTGGGCCAGGCCGCCGTCGAGCAGGGTGCGGGCGAGGGCCCGTGCGGTGGCCGAGCGGGGGCGGCCGGCCGCGAGGTCGGCGAGCACTGCTGTGGCGGTCGGTCCGAGTCGCAGCAGCCGACCGGGGTCACCGCCCAACAGCACTCGGTCGTCGGCAGAGCGGCGGACCCGCGGGTCGAGCACCACCGGGATGCCGGCGGTCACAGCGAGAGGCCACCATCGACGGCGAGGGTCGCTCCGGTGACAGCGCTGCTGGCGGGGCTGGCCAGCCACACCAACGCAGCTGCGACTTCTGCAGGGTCGACCAGTCGCCCGAGCGGCTGCTGAGTCGCGAAGTCGTGGGCGGACTCCAGCGCATAGAGCCTGGCGCTCTCGTCGAGGACCCGGGTCTCCGTCGACCCGGGGCTCACGGCATTGGCCGTGATGCCGGAGCCGGCGAGCTCAGCAGCGAGCCCGCGAATCAGCCCGGTGACGCTGGCCTTGGCTGCGCAGTAGGCCGCGAGCTGCGGCATCCCGCGGGTGGCCGCCGCGGAGGCAACCGCGAGGAAGCGACCGGACCGCGGCGCGGGCCGACGCAGCAGCGCTGGCACTCCCACCCTGGCGGCCGTGACGACCCCGCCGAGGTCGATCTCCAGGACGGCGTCGACCTGCTCCTGCGGCTGCTCCCACAGGGGCACCCCTCCAGCCACCACCCCCGCCACCGCGAGCACCGCGTCAAGACCGCCGAAGTGCTGCTCGGCGAAGGCCACTGCCACCGCGAGGGCCGCCGCGTCGCAGGTGTCCGCGACGTGTGCCACGACCTGCACCCCGTCGAAGGCTCCCGCTCCGGCGCTACCCAGTGCGCAGGCCTCGGCGACGCAGCGGTCCAGCTCGTCACGGGTGCCTAAGGCATAGGGCAACCGCGGGTCGTCGGCGCACCGGTCGGTCGCCACGACCGCCCATCCCTCCGCGGCGAGGGCCCGGACAGTGGCCGCGCCGATGCCACGCGCTGCCCCTGTCACCAGCGCCACCCGCGTCATGCGGGGGTCGTCTCGAGCCAGGCCGCGACGATCGTCTCGAGGTCGTCGAGGGCCTCGGCCAGCAGCTGCCGGCCCTCCTGGGCCGAGGCACCCGCCGGGTCGCCCAGGACCCCGTTGTGCGACACCGCCCGCAGACCGTCACGGCGCAGCACCGGCAACAAGCTGGCCAGTGGGTCGGTTGCCCCGGCCTCGCGGGCGACGCCGACCCGCGACGGGTCGAGGGCGAGCTGGACGGAGGTCTCGGTGCGGCCGGCATGGGCGTCGCCGCGCCACCGCGGTGACCACACCAGGACGTCACGACTCTCGGCCCGCAGCCGAGCGACCGCAGCCGCCAGGGTCGGGACGTTGCCCCCGTGACCGTTGACGAGGAGCACGTGCGCGAAGCTCTCGGTGGCCGACCGGACCAGCTCGATGAGCACCAGCTCCAGCGCGTCGTGACCAATGGACAGCGTGCCGGCGAAACCCTGGTGCTCACCGCTCGCGCCGTACGGCAAGGCAGGAGCGACGATCACATCGTCCCGCCGGTCGGCCAGCCCCGCGGCCAGCGCCACGGCGATGTCGGTGTCGGTGGACAGTGGCAGCTGCGGGCCGTGCTGCTCGGTCGACCCCAGCGGGATCGCCAGAACCTCCGCGGAGACCGCCGGCCAGAACCGGTCGCCGAGGGAGGTCACGGCGTGACTCCCGGCGTCCCGACCGCCCAGCCGGTGCGGGCCTCGGACAGGTAGCCGTGCCGGACGAGGAAGTCGAGCAGGACATCGGCCGCTTCCGCAGCCCCGACCGGACCGACCACCGTCGGCGGCTCGTGCGACAGGAGGGCTCCGGTGAGCGCGAGCAGCCGCTCCCGGGGTGAGCCCGTCGGCGCGGGGATGTGGCGCGGGCGAGGCCGGGCGGGTCTGGCCTGCAGGACCCGCACCGTCGACGGGGCGACGGCCACGGTCACCACGGGCACCTCCAACTCGGCGGCAGCCAGGGCCGCGGGAAGCGCGGCCCGACGCAGCCGCACCCCTGCCCCCTCGACGGAGCAGACGGCCGGGAGCGGCACACGCAACCGCTCTCTGCGTCCGAAGTCCAGCCGACGCTCCGCCAGCAGCTCGCCGTCGACGAGCTCGAGCGACACCAGCCCGGGCGCCTGCACGCAGCCGAGCTCATGCGCGACGAACGCTGGCAGCGCCCCGGTACCGCGGTCGGCGGAGCGGTGCCCGCACTGGACGAGGTCCGGGCGGGCATCACCGAGCGCCGCGACCAGCACCCGTGCGAGCACGTGCTCGTCGAGTGCCAGCTCGTCGACGTACGACCCCTGCCACGGAACCCGGCGCACCTCGGCCCCGAGGGCCGCGGCCTCGCGGAGCGGCCCGTCGACCTCTGGTCCACCGGCAGCGAGTGCCAGCACCCGGCCGCCGGTGTGATCGGCCAGGCGCAACCCGTGCTCGAGGGCGGCTGCGTCCGCGGCCGACAGGGCAGCCGTGCGGGGGTCGCGGGTGATCACTCCGGTCAGCGCGTCGACCTCGGCGCGCAGGTCGGTGCAGCGCAGCAGCACGACGCTGAACACCGGTCGGAGCAACGCGATGTCCATCAGCCGTGCCGGAAGACGACGCCGTGCCCGCCGTCGGGGTAGGTCCAGGTGAGCGCGCCTTCGCTGTTGCACACCTGGTAGCAGGTCCCGCACTCGAAGCACTGCTCGTAGTTGAACAGGATGCCGCCATCGCTGGTGGGGGCAAAGAGGTTGGCCGGGCAGGCCGTCACGCAGGCCTTCGTCGTGCACGAGCGACAGACGTCGCTGTCCACCACGATGTGGGCGCGCTCGCCGACCCGGAACTCGACCGTCGCCATCCGGTCGTCGAAGTCCATGTCGTCGTAGCCGCTCATCGGAAGACCCGCCCGCCCGCTAGGCCGTCCTTGGCAAGGTGCCGCAGCTTGACCCCGTTGTCCTTCGCCGCCCGCCGTATCAGGGCGAGCGCCCCCGGCTTGGGCGTCGGGTTGGTCACCGTGAACATCCCCTCGACGAGGTCCGCGATCATCCCGGGGTAGCGCTGCTGGACGCGGTCCGACAGGACCAGCCCGGGAGCCCCGCGCAAGCGCTTGTGGTCCTTGAGCACGAACGTTGCTTCCAGGTCCTTGCGGTACGCCGAGAGTGCGCGGCTCGACGCATCGCCGGTGCGCGCGGCCGCGGCGGCGGTCCGACCCGCCGCGAGGCCGGAGCCGATCGCGAAGTTGACGCCTTCGAGCCAGAGCCCAGCGGCCAAGGTCATCCCGGCCGCATCGCCAGCGATGAGCAGCCCGTCGGCGTGCAGTGTCGGGATGGCGTCGTAGCCGCCTTCGGGGATGAGGTGGGCGGTGTACTCCTTGACCTGACCGCCCTGGACCCAGGGCGCGATGGCGGGGTGCGACTTGAGGTTCGCGATCAACTGCTCGGGCCGGACCTTCGCGGTCGCCAGGTGCTCCAGGGAGACGACCACACCGACCGACAGCGTGTCGCGGTTCGTGTAGAGGAAGCCGCCCCCCGGGATGCCGCCGGTGCAGCCGAGGATCTCGACGTCGACCCCCTCGTCACCG
This sequence comes from Mycobacteriales bacterium, assembly GCA_046713755.1. GTDB lineage: Bacteria > Actinomycetota > Actinomycetes > Mycobacteriales > SCTD01 > JAUYQP01. The sequence continues at coordinate 1,766 of JBKKBU010000263.1, read as the reverse complement.
CGGACGCCGAAGCGCTCGTCGATGACCTCCCGCGGCAGGGCGAGCACCTCCTTGACGCCCAGCGTGTGGTGCTTGGCATCGGTCTGCGGCAGCAGCCCCGCTTCCTTGGCCAGAAAGCTGTTCACGCCGTCTGCTGCGATCACGACAGGCGCCCGCAGGTCACCGTCCGCGCGGTCGGTCCGCACCCCGCAGACCTGGCCGCGCTCACCCCGCAGCAGGCCGATCGCGACCGTGCTGGTCACGAGCCGGGCGCCGGCTGCGACGGCCTTGCCCGCCAGCCAGCTGTCGAAGTCGGCCCGGTAGGTCGTGCAACCGTTGTACGGCGCCTGCCCCCAGGCCTGGGTGCGGAAGTCGACGGTCAGCGCCTGCGTCTCGGTCAGGACCATCGTGGAGCGCCGGGTCACCCAGCGCTGGAACGGCACCTCCTCCCACCAGTTCGGCAGCACCTCATCGAGGACCCGGCCGTAAACCACGCCACCGTAGGCATTCTTGGATCCCGGGAACGGGCCACGCTCGAGCAGCACCACGCGTGCACCGGCACGGGCCGCGGTGAGGGCAGCAGCCGCGCCGGCCGGACCCGCACCTACGACGATGACGTCGTAGTCCGTCATCGCGACACCCCCAACCGGTCGGCGAGCTCGGCGAGCAGCGCCCGGGCGTCGGTCACCAGACCCAGGTCGGCCATGGCGGTCATCGGGCAGGAGGGGTCGGTGTTGACGCTGACGACATGCCGCGGCGCGCCGAGGCCGCCGATGTGCTGGCTGGCACCGGCGACCCCCAGCGCGACGTAGAGCTGCGGGCTGACCGTCACCCCGGTCGTGCCGATCTGCCGGTCGTGCTGAAGCCAGCCGGCGTCGGTGACGACGCGGGTGCCCCCGGTGCTCGCGCCGAGCCGCCGGGCGACCGCACGCAGCAGGTCGAAGGTGTCACGGGCGGCAGTGTCATCCGCCTCGCGGGGCACCAGACCCGCCCCACCACCGAGGACCCGGCCGGCCTCGGCGAGGTCCATCGTCTCGGGGTCGGGAGGCAGCACGGCGAGCCGTTCGGCATCCACGCCTGCAGGCACGTCGAGGAGCAGCTCGAGAACCTCGCCGTTGGTGGGTGGCAGCGGGCTGCGGGCACCCGGCACGAGCGTCGCCACCGCCGGTCCGTCGCACCGGACGTCGATCTCAAGCCGTCCGTCGAGCCGCGACAGCGACGCCGTCACCGCCTGGTCGTCGACGACGGCTCGGGTGACGTAAGCCAGCAGCGGTCGGCCGAGCGCGGCGGCGAGCCGCGGCGCGAAGTCACGACCATCGGGACTCGCCGGCACGATGATCAGGCGCACCTCTCTGATCCACGGTGCGATCGCCGACGACAGGCCGGCCGGCGCGGCACCTGCGGTCTCGGCGTACCAGGTGCGGGTCGCACCGAGCTCGGCTGCCGCCTCGGCGGTGCCCGATCCCAGGATGAGGACCCGGCCTCCTGCCTCCGCCGCGGCCTCGGCAGCGCCGACGGGGAGCACACCGGCGCGGACGATCACCAGGGCGAGCCGGCTCACCTCGATCGGTGCCACCTCTCGGGTGGCACCCAGGTGCACGGACGTGACTGTCACAGCGATACCGCCACTCGGTGACCCTCGATGACAGCCGCGTGGGCTCGGCGCGGGGCGAGGCAGTCGCCGATGCGGTGGACGGGGAAGGGGGCCCCCTTCAGCTCGCGCCAGAGCCGGTCGTCCGCGCGCTGCTGCACGGCGCACACCACCCAGTCCGCATTCCGGGTCAGGT
>JBKKBU010000262.1:0-5319 GCA_046713755.1 Mycobacteriales bacterium | reverse complement strand
CACGAGTACGTGCCGGGGGAGCGGCTCCGGTTGGAGGCCTATCGCCGGATCGCCTCGATCCTGGACGATGCGGGTCTGCAGTCGGTGCGTGAGGAGCTGATCGACCGCTACGGCCCGCTTCCGAAGCCGGTCGAGAACCTGCTGTCGGTCGCTGCTTTCCGCATCAAGGCGAGGGGCTACGGGCTCACCGAGGTCACCCTGCAGGGCAACCAGGTCCGGTTCGCGCCGATGCCGCTGCGCGAGTCGCAGACGATGCGGATCCAGCGCCTCTACCCCCGGACCGTGGTCAAGCCGGCGCTCGACACCGTGCTCGTGCCGCGGCCGATGACCCAGCGCGTCGGCGGCCAGCCGCTGCGCGACACCGACCTGCTCGGCTGGGCCGGCGGCCTCCTCGACGCCGTGCTGGCCGACTCGATCCCGGCCGCCGCGACAGCCGCCAGCACGACCGGATGACCCGTCGTGGGAGGATCTGCGCCGATCTCCCCTGCCCGGAAGGACCCCCAGCAGTGACCCGCACCTCCCGCCGCCCGGTCGTCAGGACCGTCGCCGGACTGGCTCTCGCCGCCCTCGCTCTCACCGGTTGCGGCACCAACCAGCTCCGGACCGGTGCTGCCGCGATCGTCGGTGACGAGCGCATCAGCACCGAACAGCTCGAGGCCATCGTCCAGCGCGGGCTCTCCGACCCGGCCGCAGCGCAGGCCAACTCCGACCGGGCCGCCTATCAGCGCACCGTCCTGACGCGGCTGATCAACACGGTCATCCTCGAGCGCGCCGCGGCCGAAGCCGGCGTGACGGTGACCGAGGGCGACGTCGACAAGCAGTTGCAGGTCTACATCGCGTCGACCCCGACCGGCACCCTCGCCGAGCTGGAGATGCAGGCGGCTCAGCAGGCCGGCATCGCCAAGCAGGACCTCCGGCCGTTCGTCCGCAACGTCGTGATCGACCAGGCGCTCGCCGACGAGCTGACCAAGGACCTGCCCGTGTCGGCGGCCACGCTGCGGGAGATCTACGCGCAGAACCCGAACTACGACAAGGTCCGCAGCGCCCACGTGCTGCTCGCGACCAAGCAGCAGGCCGACAGCGTCCTGGCGCAGGTCAAGGCCGACCCCTCGCAGTTCGCCGCGCTGGCCAAGAAGTTCTCGACCGACACCTCCAACAAGGACAAGGGCGGGGATCTCGGTCTGGTCGGTCGCGGATCGTTCGTCAAGGAGTTCGAGGACGCCGTCTTCGCGGCGAAGGCCGGCACGGTGCTCACCGTGAAGACGCAGTTCGGATTCCACGTCGTCAAGGTGGTCGAGCGCGTCACGACCAGCCTGGCGGAGGCGACGCCAGAGCTGCGCCGGATGGCACTGCAGGAGGAGCGGGACGGGGCCAAGAGCGCCAAGCTCCGCGCGGCCGCGGACGCCCTCGACATCAAGGTGAGCCCCCGCTTCGGCATCTGGAGTGCCGCGCAGGGCGAGGTCGTCGAGCGGCCGAGTGAGCTGTCGACACCTGCCCCCGAAGGTGGTGAGGAGCCGGTCAGCCCCGACACCGATCCCAACGCCCCGGGCGGTGACCCGAACGCCCCGGGCGGTGACCCCAACGCCCCCGGTCAGCCGGGCACCGACCCCAACGCGCCGGCGGAACAGCCGACCCAGTGACGGGTCGGGTCGTCGTCCTCGCGACGTCGTCCCGCACCCCTCCCGGCGTGCTCGCCTGGCCGGCGTGGGAGGCCCTCCGTGGCGGCGCCGTGATCGCGCGGCGCGACCACCCCCAACTGGCGGCGCTGACCGCCGCCGGCATCGAGGTGGCAACGTACGACGACGAGCCGACGACCCCTGAGGTGGTCGATCGGTTGCTGTCGGCGGCAGTCGCCGGCACGGTGGTGTGGGTGGCCGACGGTGACGGCGCCGAGGTTGTGCGCGCGCTGGGGAAGCGACTGCTCACCATCGCGTCGCGCCCGGTGCTCGAGGTCGTGCACGGCTCGTGGGACCCGCCTGGGTCCCGGTTGCTCGACGTGGTCGCCGTGATGGATCGGCTCCGCAGCCCCGGCGGCTGCCCGTGGGATGCGCAGCAGACCCATCAGTCCCTTGCCCCTTATCTGATCGAGGAGGCCTACGAGCTCCTCGAGGCCATCGAGGATGCTTCGCGCGCCGACCTGCGCGAAGAGCTCGGTGACGTGCTGTTGCAGGTGGCGTTCCATGCCCGCTTGGCCCAGGAGCACGACGAACCGTGGTCCATCGACGACGTGGCCGGAGATCTGGTCGACAAGCTGGTGCGGCGGCACCCCCATGTGTTCGCAGGAGCGAGCGCGGATGACCTCGAGGGCAGCTGGGATGCCCTCAAAGCAGCCGAGAAGCAGCGTGGCTCAGTGACCGAAGGTGTGCCGTTAGGGCAGCCTGCCCTGTCGCTGGCCCGCAAGCTGCAGCAGCGAGCCACCAAGCTGGGCGCCCCGCTTCCGTCGTACGACGGGGTGGGTGGTGCGCTGTGGGAGCTCGTCGCCCGGTGCCGGGAGGACGGCTTGGACCCAGAGGCGGAGCTGCGCGCCGTGGCCCGGCGCTTCCGGGACCGGCTGGCGGAGGTCGAGCGGACCCTGACCGGCGACGGGCGTGCCACGGCCTCCATGAGCCCCGAGGAGTGGTCGGCGGCGCTCGCGCCGTGACCTGCCCGGTCCTGGCGGGCGCTGCTTGGATGGTCGAGTGACTCCTCGTGGTGTGGCTCTCGGTGTGGTGAGCCGGTTGCAGGTCCAGCGCGACCGCCTCAAGCCGGGGGAGGCTACGACGCGCGTCTACGACCCCGCCCCCTTGCGCGAAGTCGAGGCCCTGGAGGTGGGCCCGCGCGGTTGCCGAGGTCTCCTCGATGGCGAGTGGGTGCTCGACGTCCACCACGCCGACCACCCGGCTAGTCGCAACGTCGCTCTCGTCAATGGCTTCTCGGTGCTCCCGCGGTCGCACTACGACCGGATGGTCCATGCCTACGGCGAGCACCTGCGGATCGGCCTCGCGGGCGAGTCGGTGCTGCTCGACACCGACCGCGATCTGGTGCTCGACGACCTGATCGGAGACCTGGTGCTCGAGACGGCTGGCGGCCCAGTTCCGCTCGGCGATCCGATGGTTGCCGCGCCCTGCGTGGAGTTCTGCCGGTTCGCGTTGGGGATCCCGGTCGGTCCGGTGGGGGACGACGTGAAGGCGGCGCTCGTGGTGCTCGACGGCGGCACGAGGGGCTTCTACTTGTCTCCGCGGGCCGCCGGCGTCGTCCGCGTCGGTGACCGGCTGGTGCGGTCATGAGCGAGCAGTTCCACGCCGTGGCGGAAGCGACCATCGAGGATCTGTTGCGGCTGTGGCCGGAGGCCGCCACCGGACTGGGCGACCACCGCTACGACGACCGGCTCGACGACCTCTCGGAGAGCGGTCGGGCCGAGCAGCGCAGGGTGCTGGCTGCCCGTTGCGATGAGCTGGACAGCCTCGACCTCGACGTGCTCGACGTCGGTGACGCGGTGGACGCGGCGATCCTTCGACACGGCCTCGATCGGCAGGTGTTCGCGATCGACACGCTGCGCGAACAGGACTGGAACCCGCTCCTGTGGCTCCCTGGCGAGGCCATCTACCCGCTCGTCGCTCGGGACACCACGCCCGCTGCCGACCGGCTGCGGGCGGTTGCGAGTCGGCTGCAGCAGGTGCCGGACCGGATGGCGCTTGCGCAGCGCTCGTTGCAGAACATGCCGCAGGTCCACATCGAGACCGCCGTCGGGCAGGCCGCAGGTGCGATGGCCCTCATCACCGATGAGGTGTCGCGACTGCTCGAACAGGAACCGTCCCTGCGGTCGGTCGTCGAGCCCGCGCAGGCGGCTGCGGTGGCCGCGATCGAGGGCTACCGCGCATGGCTCGCCGAGCAGCCGACCGAGGGTGACGCCCGGCTCGGGGCCGAGGTCTTCTCGGCCAAGCTCCACCTGGTGCTGGATGCCGACCTGTCGGCGGGCGACGTGGTGAGCCGGGCTCGCGAGAACCTCGAGTCCGTGACCGCGGAGCTGGAGCGGCTCGCCCAGGACTGGACCGGCACGTCGGGGCCGGCAGGCGTGCGCGAGGCGCTCGATCGCGTGGCGGAAGACGTCCCGGACGACGCCACGATCGTCGACCTCGCCAGGCGCACGTTGGCAGAGACGACCGACGCCGTGCGCCGCGAAGGGTTCGTCTCCATCCCGGAGAGCACCTGCGAGATCCAGGTGATGCCGGAGTTCCGCCGTGGTGTGGCGATCGCCTACTGCGATGCGCCGGGACCGCTCGAGGTCGGCGGCACGACCTACTACGCGATCGCGCCGACCCCCACGACGTGGGATGCGCAGCGGGTTAAGAGCTTCTACCGCGAGTACAACACCGCGATGATCACCAACCTGACGGTGCACGAGGCCATGCCGGGCCATGTGCTGCAGCTCGCGCGCGCTCGCGAGCACCGGGCAGCAACGAGGGTGCGCAGCGTGCTCGCCAGTGGGTCGTTCATGGAGGGCTGGGCGGTGCATGCCGAGCGGCTGCTCGTCGAGACCGGACATGGCGGGCTGCCGGTGCGGTTGCAGCAGCTGAAGATGCAGCTCCGCATGACGATCAACGCGCTGCTCGACCACGGCGTGCACGCCGGCGGGATGTCCGAGACCGAGGCCATGGAGCTGATGACCGGCAGCGGCTTCCAGGAGGAGGGCGAGGCCATCGGGAAGTGGCGGCGGGCGTTGCTGACCAGCGCCCAGCTGTCGACGTACTTCGTGGGTTACGCCGAGCTCGCCCCGGTGCTGGCCGGCCGCAGCAACTACGACGACGTGCTGGCGCACGGCTCGCCGCCCCCTCGTCACCTGCGTGTGCTGCTCGGAGCCTGACCCGCCCCTGGGTAGGCTCAACCTGACCACTTCCCCGAGTGCAAGCAGGTGCACCGTGCCCTCCATCGAGGCCGTCGGCGCGCGCGAGATCCTCGACTCGCGCGGCAATCCCACCGTCGAGGTCGAGGTCGCCCTCGACGACGGCACGATCGGCCGTGCGGCGGTGCCCAGCGGCGCCAGCACCGGGGCCTACGAAGCCGTTGAGCTCCGCGACGGTGACAAGGGTCGATATCTCGGCAAGGGCGTGCAGAAGGCCGTGGAAGCGGTGCTCGAGACCATCGGGCCGGAGCTGCTCGGCATCGAGGCGACCGAGCAGCGGATCGTGGACCAGGAGCTGCTCGACCTCGATGGCACGCCAGACAAGTCCCGCCTGGGTGCCAACGCCACCCTGGGAGTCTCGCTCGCGGTGGCCCGGGCGGCTGCGGAGTCGGTCGGGCTGCCGCTGTTCCGCTACCTGGGTGGTCCCAACGCGCACG
>JBKKBU010000261.1:0-7253 GCA_046713755.1 Mycobacteriales bacterium | reverse complement strand
ACGGGCCCGCGCTCCGAGATCGCCGCCACCGAGCGCCTGCTCACCCCGCCCTGACCCCGTCGCCCTGCCCTGCCCCTCGCCTCTGACCGAATGGGGATCCCCGTTGTGCGTTCCGGCCCCTGAAAGTGCCCATGGGGATCCCCATTCGCCCGGGGGTCTCTGCCGGTGCTGGGGTTCGGGGTCGGGTTGGATGGGGGGATGGATATCGACCGCGAGCCGGACCCCGGCGCCGACCTGGCCGCTGTCGCGCCCCGGTGGGTGACCCTCACGACCACCTCCGCCGGGCTGCCCTCGATCACGTTGGTCGACGAGGCGGTGGCGCTGGCCGCTCCCTTCGCGAGCCACCCGGTGCAGATCGGCGTAGGCGTCCACCTCAACCTGCCCGACGAGCTCGGCCAGCCCGGCCTCACCGAGCGCCCCCAGCTGCGGCAGCTCGAGCAGTGCCTCGTCGACGCCTTCGCGGGGCACGCCCGACTGGTGTCCACGATCACCCTGCAGGGCATCCGGGAGTACGTCGCCTACGCCACCAGCGCGGACTTCCTGGAGGCGTGGAAGCAGGCCCCGCCGCCTGGCCTGGACAGCCACGACGTGCAGCTGATGGTCATGCCGGACCCGACCTGGAAGGGGCTGCGGGAGATCGCCGGGCTGCTCGAACCCGACGAGGAGCCGTTGCGCCCCGAGGAATGAGGCGTACGACGACGGCCGCGCCCGCTCCGGTCGAGCCCTGGCAAGCCTTAGCGGGCGCGGCGGGCCAGTCGGTCGCGGTCCAGGATCGTGACGGCACGGGAGTCGACGCGCAGCCACCCACGGCTGGCGAAGTCGGCGAGCGCCTTGTTGACCGTCTCGCGGGAGGCGCCGACGAGCTGGGCCAACTCTTCCTGGGTGAGGTCGTGGTGCACCCGCGTGCCCTCGTCCTCCTCCGTGCCGAAGCGCTCGGCGAGACCGAGCAGGGCCTTGGCGACGCGCCCCGGGACGTCGGTGAAGATGAGGTCGGCGAGCGCGTCGTTGGTGCGGCGCAGCCGTCGGGCGAGCACCCGGAGCAGCTGTTCCGCGATCTCCGGGCGGTCGGTGATCCACGGCCGCAGCGAGGTATGGGCGAGAGAGGCGAGTCGGGCGTCGGTGAGGACGGTGGCGGTAGCCGTCCGCGGGCCCGGGTCGAACAGCGACAACTCGCCGAACATGTCGGACGGACCCATGACCGACAGCATGTTCTCGCGGCCGTCGGCGGCCTTGCGCCCGATCTTCACCTTCCCGGTCAGGACGATGTAGAGCGTGTCGCCCTGCTCGCCCTCTTCGAAGACCGTGTCGCCGCGGGCGTAGTCGGCGTAGTCGAGCGACACCGCCACCGCCTCGGCGGCCTCGGTCGCGATGCCCTGGAACAAACCTGCACTGGCGAGGACTTCGTCCACCCCACACCCTCCGTCACGTCGACTGCTGACGGAGTGTTCCACGTCACCGGTGGGTCAGCGTGGCCGACCGGGCAGCAAGCGGCCGAGCCGCCGCCGCCGCCAGTACTTCTCGAGGGCCGGTGCAGCGCCCTCGCTGACGAAGGCCTCTACTTCCTCGGGCCTGGCGGTGTCGAAGAAGGCCTCGAGCTGATCGCCGACGGAGGCGCGCCGCAGCGGAGCCTCGACCCGCTCCATGACCAGCATCAGGCCGAGCAGGGCTAGCGGGAACAGCAGGGTCAGCGGGAGGGCGCGCACCAGGCATTCTTACCCGCTCTGGAGGTTGTCAGACGGCCCGACGGGAAGGTTCCAACGGGAGCGCGGACAGGCAGAGGTCGGGCTGCTCGCGGTAGCGCGCGATGAGCTCACCGGTGGCGTCGCCGATCCGGCGGTGCAGGGCCGAGCGGTAGGCCGAGAGCTGCGCCTCGGCAATGGCCAGGTCCTGGTCCAGAGCGGCTTCGCCAGCAACGTCGCCGGGCGGCACGCGGCGGTCCCACAGCTCGGCGAGGTTGGGCAGCGGAGGGATGTCGTCGTGGTCGAGGACCTCGACGAGCACGGCCCGTCCCGAGGTGACCCGCTCGTCGGTGAGCACGGGTCGCAGGTGGTCGGCGTCGAGGCCACCGGTCTTGCCCTCGCGAAGGACGTCGATGCGGGCCTGGATGATCCGGCGCCAGTACGACACCTTGCCCTCCTCGGCGGCGAGGGCTTTGCGGTAGGAGCGCAGGGAGTCGAGCGTCAGGTGGGCGTAGTCGCCGTTGCGCTGCGGCACGGGGCGAGCAGCACCCTTGCCGACGCGCGGCGCCGGCGGGCGGAGAGTCTCGACCGCGTCCATGTGCACTCCTCGTCGACGATCACTCTCTGTGATCGACAAGGAGTGGGTCGTCACGATCCGCGGTTTCCTTGAGGGGTTCGCAGGCGGGATCACCCGCTCGGGCGAGTGCCTTCGCCCAGACGTACGCTCGATCGCGTGCCGCCCCCTGCCAGAACCAGCCAGGCCCTCCCGGAGTCCCGGACCGGCCTGGTGCGGCGCGCCCGGCGGACGGACCGAGAGCTGGCGCTGATCCACCCCGACGCGCACTGCGAGCTGGACTTCACCACGCCGCTCGAGCTGGCCGTGGCGACGATCTTGTCCGCCCAGTGCACGGACAAACGGGTCAACGAGGTCACCCCGGCCCTGTTCCGCCGCTACCGGACCGCCGCGGACTACGCCGCCGCCGACCGCGCCGAGCTCGAGGAGCTGATCCGCTCCACTGGCTTCTACCGCAACAAGACGACCTCCCTCATCGGGCTCGGCGCCGCCTTGGAGGACCGCTACGCCGGGGTCGTGCCTGCCCGGCTCGCGGATCTCGTGACCTTGCCGGGGATCGGGCGCAAGACCGCCAACGTGGTGCTTGGCAACGCCTTCGGCGTCCCAGGCCTCACCGTCGACACCCACTTCGGGCGGCTGGTGCGCCGGTTCGGCTGGACCGAGGAGGACGACCCCGTCAAGGTCGAGAGCGTGGTCGCCGGGCTGCTCCCGAAGGCGACGTGGACGATGTTCTCCCACCGGGTGATCTTTCACGGCCGCCGGGTCTGCCACGCCCGCAAACCCGCGTGCGGTGCCTGTGGGATCGCCGCGCTCTGCCCGTCGTACGGCCTCGGCCCCACCGATCCTGAGCTGGCCACGGCGCTGGTCAAGGGGGTCGTCGGATGACGCGGCGGCAGGTGCTGGGGTTCGGCGTCGTCGTCGTGCTACTGGTGGCCGCCTTCGTCGTGCAGGCGATGCGCTCCACCGACCCGGCGGCGCAGGCGGTCGACCTGGCCCCGTTACGGGAGGCCGCGGCCCTCGAGCCCTGTCCGTCGGGGATCGGCAAGGAGCTGCCGGACCTCACACTGCCCTGCCTCGGCGGTGGTGACGCGGTGCGGCTACAGGAGGCCGGCCCCGGGGTTCCGCTGCTCGTGAACGCGTGGGGTACCTGGTGCGATCCCTGCAAGAAGGAGATCCCCGAGCTGGTGCAATTCGCCGCTCGGGCGAAGGGCAAGGTTGGCGTCGTCGGCGTCCTGTCGCAGGACGAGCTCGAGAAGGGGTTGGCGTTCTCGAAGGACTTCGGGATCCACTACCCCTCGGTCGTCGACGACGACGGCGCCTTCTTCCGCAGCTACAGCGCGGGTCCGCCCGTCACGGTCTTCGTGGCCGCGGACGGCACCATTCCCCATGTCGAGCGCGGCGAGATCTCCTCACTGGCCGAGATGGTCGCGCTCGTGAAGACCCACCTGGGAGTAGCGGTGTGAGCGTCCCGCCGTGGTTGCAGCCGCTCGTCGATGCGCTGCCGCATGTCCAGGTGGCGGACTTCAGCCGCTTCGCCCCGCCACCGGAGGGTGGTCGTGACTCGGCCGTGCTCGTGCTCTTCGGCGAGGGGCCCGGTGGCCCCGACCTGCTGCTCATCGAGCGGGCCCACACCATGCGCTCGCATGCCGGCCAGCCGGCCTTCCCGGGCGGCGCGCTGGACCCTGACGATGCAGGTCCCGTCGGTGCGGCCCTGCGCGAGGCAGCCGAGGAGGTGGGGCTGGACCCCGCGTCGGTCGACGTCCTGGGCACCCTGCCCTCGCTCTACATCCCGCCGTCCGGGTTCGTCGTGCACCCGGTCTTGGCCTGGTGGCGCGACCCGCACCCCGTCCGCGTCGTCGACGTGGCCGAGGTGGCGGCGGTCGTCCGCATTCCGGTCGCCGAGTTGGTCGACCCCGGCAACCGCGTGATGGTCGCCCACCCGAGCGGGTGGGTGGGCCCGGCGTTCGAGGTCCGCGACCTGCTGGTCTGGGGCTTCACAGCCGGGCTGCTCGACCGGCTGCTCGCCGTGGCGGGCCTGGAGGTGGAGTGGGACCGGTCGCGGCGCCGTGAGCTCGACGCGCAGACCCTGGCCCTCGCCGCCCGCAGTTCCTCGGCACCCCGTTGATCAGCCAGGCGGAGCAGTGGCGCTTCGTCGTACGGCATAGGTTCTGACGGTGCGCGGTGACCTGCTCGACCTGGTCCTGCTCGGGGCATGCCTGCTGTTCGCCGTCTCGGGCTACCGGCAGGGGTTCGTGGTGGGCGTGCTGTCGTTCGTGGGCTTCCTCGGCGGTGGCATCCTCGGCGCCAAGATCGCGCCGGAGCTGGCTCGCAGCGGCCCGTTCGACACGATGCCGCAGGCCGTCGTTGGGCTGGGCCTGGTCTTCTTCCTCGCCATCACCGGCCAGGTGATCGCGACGATGCTGGGGGCCGCGCTGCGACGGCGCCTCACCTGGCACCCCGCCCGGCAGGTCGATGCCGTAGCCGGCGGCGCCGTCAGCGTCGTGTCTCTGCTGCTCGTCGCCTGGCTGGTCGGTACGGCGGTCGCGAGCTCGCCCTTCACCGGACTCGCCTCGCAGGTGCGGCGCTCCCAGGTGCTCGCGGTGGTCGACAGCGTGGTCCCGGCGCCGGCCAAGCGGTTCTTCTCCGGATTCCGCGACCTCATCGACGACCGCGGCTTCCCGGAGGTCTTCGGCGGCCTGGCTCCGACGCAGGCCGTCGACGTGGACCCGCCGGACCCGGCGCTGGCGAAGTCCGCCGCCGTGCAGTCGGTGCGCGACGAGGTCCTGAAGATCACCGGCGTCGCGAAGTCCTGCCAGCGCCGGATCGAGGGCACCGGCTTCATCTACGCCCGCGAGCGGGTCATGACCAACGCCCACGTCGTCGCAGGCGTGCGCGATCCCGAGGTGGAGGTCGGCGACCGCAAGCTCAAAGCGACCGTCGTGCTCTACGACCCGAGCCGTGACATCGCGGTGCTGCGGGTCCCCGGGCTCGGCCGCAGCCCGCTTGCCTTCGCCGGACCCGCGAAGACGGGCCAGAGCGCGATCGTGGTCGGCTACCCCAACGACGGGCCGTTCCGCGCTGATGCTGCCCGCGTCGCCCGCACCCAGAAGGCCCGCGGTCCCGACATCTACCAGCGGCGCACGGTGGTGCGGGAGATCTACACGCTGCGCGGCCGGGTGCAGCCGGGCAACTCCGGCGGGCCGCTCATCGACGTGGAGGGCAAGGTGCTGGGGGTGATCTTCGCCGCGGCAGCCGATGACCCCGACACCGGCTACGCGCTCACCGCGGCCGAAGTCGCCTCCGACGCCCGCGCGGGAGCGGTGGCCACCGAGCGCGTCAGCACGCAGGACTGCGACTGAGATCACCCTGAGTGCCGACTCACAGCGGGTCGGCTCGACGGGGTGGTTGCTGGGTGCTTACGCTTGCAAGCAGCCGGTCGACCGTCGGGGTCGGCGCACAGTGGAGGAGACGCGTCATGACCCGCGAGCCGGACGCTCCGGTGGCCGCTCCGGTCATCCGGCTGACCGACACCGCGGCGCCGGTGTGCGCCAGCGCGGTATCGGGCCTCATCGCTGCGGTCGGTGCCGCTGTTGGTGGCGCCGGAGACCGCACCGACATCCGGGCCACCCGCCGGATCGCGGCCGCCCCGTCGAGCCCCGCCCTGCTGCTCGCGGGACCGACCGCCATGGACCTGTGGCCCGGGGTGCGCCGCGTGGGTGATGCCGGCGGACGCGTCCTCGTCGAGGCTGCGCTGGACCCGGACGACGCCCCGACGTCTGCGGCCGTGCGGGCGCTGCCACCACACCGCACGCCCACCTCGTTCGTGACCCGCTTCGAGTGGGCTGGCCCGGACCTGCCGCTCACCGCCGGCGAGCTCACGCTGTCCTACGCGCCCGGTTCCGAGGGTGCGCCGTCGACCTACGCCGTCCTTGTCCTCACCTGCGCCGGCGTCGCCGCCAGCCGGCTCACCCCCGGCGACCTGCGGTGCATGGCCGAGGTCTTCCTGGCCAACCTGGCCGTCGCCGCCGAGCAACGCAGCCACGCTGCCTAGCGCCGCCTGACGGGTGTCACCACCCGAGCGCCCCGGCGAGGTCGGTCGGCTCGGCACCCTTGTCGACGGCTGTCGCCAGGGCCAGCGCGCGACCAATGAGCGTCGGCAGGTCCAGCGCTGCACCAGGTCCGTACGGTCTGTCGTAGGACGCCAGGGTGCCCGCTCCCCGGCGTAGCAGCCGGGCGGCACCCACCCGGTTGCCGCGTTGCAGGTGGGTCATGCCGACGCACAGCTGCGCGAGCCCCTGCCACGGACCGGACCGGTCGGCCTTCCAGGCCTCCTCGAGGACGTCGTGGGCGGCGAACCACCGGCCCTCGGCGGCCAGTGCCCGGGCCGCCGCCAGCGACTGCGACAGCGGGAACGGCGGGGGATCGGGCACGGCCAGCGGCGAGTCCAGGGGCACCGGCCGTCCGAGCCTGTCACGCCCGCGCATGCTCCAGCAGCAGCTCGCTGACGAGCTCGGGGTCCTCCTCGTGCGGGAAGTGCCCGAGGCCGTCGATGACCCGCAGCTCATACGGCGCGTGCACCCAGTCACCGGACCCGTGCGCGGTGGTCGCCAGCAGGCACGGATCGAGCGACCCGTGCAGCTGCAGCGTCGGGACGCTGACGCCGCGCTCGAGCAGCCGCAAGAACCGCTGCCCGGAGGGGCGCGTCAGCGAGCGGGTCTGCCAGCGGTACCACTCGAGCGAGCAGTTCGCGACCGCCGGGATCTGGATCGCCTCGCGACAGCGCTCCTCGGTCTCGGCGTCCGGGAACCCTGGGCCGCCCCATCGGCGCAGCAGCTCGGCCACGTAGGCGCCGTTGTCGCGCAGCAGCCGCGCCTCGGGCAGCTTGGGGAGCTGGAAGTAGCCGATGTACGACGAGGCGCGTCGTTGCGCGCCGTCGTGCGCGAGTGCCTGGCGCAGCCGGAGCAGGTGCGGCATGTCGACGACAACCAGCGACTTGACAA
>JBKKBU010000260.1:0-3070 GCA_046713755.1 Mycobacteriales bacterium | reverse complement strand
CGGCAGGGGCCGACCAGGCGTTGGGCGAAGCGGCCGCCGGTGGCGGGGCGGTCGGCACGGTGGGCTTGCGGACTCGGTAGCCGCCCATGTCGATCCAGCCGTCGTCCTCGTCGGCCAGCTCGGCGGTCAGCTCGTCTGCGGCGTCGTCATCGGCAGCCGTCGGCTCGTTCATGCCGCCATCGTGACCGACAAAAGCGGCAGATCCGGCGAGGCGGGGCCGGGGCGGGTCAGGCGTCCTGGGCGTCGGCGGCTTCGATCTCGTCGCGGGTGATGCCGAGCAGGTAGAGCACGGTGTCGAGCCAGGGGACCGAGATCCCGGTGTCGGCAGCCTCGCGGACGACCGGCTTGGCGTTGAACGCGATCCCCAGTCCGGCCGCGTCCAGCATGTCGAGGTCGTTGGCGCCGTCACCGATGGCGACCGTCTGCGCCATCGTCAGGCCCTCCGCGGCGGCGAACTCCCGCAGGGCGGCGGCCTTGGCCGCGCGGTCCACGACCGCACCCACGACCCGGCCGGTCAGTCGACCGTCGACCACCTCGAGGACGTTGGCCCGGGCGTGGTCGAGCCCGAGCGTCAGCGCGAGGTCGTCAGTGACGGCGGTGAAGCCACCGGACACGATCCCGACGGCGTAGCCGAGTCTTTTGAGCGTACGAACCAGGGTGCGCGCGCCAGGCGTCAGGACCACCGCGGCCCGCACGCGGTCCACGGCATCGACCGGCAAGCCGGCCAGCAGCGCGACCCGGCTGCGCAGCGACTCCTCGAAGTCGAGCTCGCCGGCCATGGCCGCGGCTGTCACGGCCGCTACCTGCGCCTCGCAGCCGGCCTCGGCGGCGAGCATCTCGATCACCTCGCCCTGGACGAGCGTCGAGTCGACGTCCATGACGACCAGTCGCCTGGCTCGCCGGTAGAGCGAGGCTCGCTCGACGGCGACGTCGATCGACTGCGTGACCGCCTCAGCGGCCAGCGCCACCTGCAACCCGTCGCCGCCCGAGACCAGCAGCTCGTAGGACGTCGCCGGGTAGCGCGACAGCTGCACGATCCGCTCGATGTTGGCCCCGCAGGACGCGATCCGACGCGCGACCGCCGCCAAGGCGGCCGGCGGCAACGGGGCTCCGAGCACCATCACGTGGTGCCGTACGACGGACGTCGTGCTCGCTCCGTCAGGGAGCTGCTGCAGGTCGACCTCGACCGACAGCGCGGTGGCGGCGACGGCCAGGGCAGCGCGAACCTCGGGGGAGTCCGGGCTGACCGCGATGCCGAGCAGCAGCC
The DNA here is from genome assembly GCA_046713755.1 of Mycobacteriales bacterium. Taxonomy (GTDB): domain Bacteria; phylum Actinomycetota; class Actinomycetes; order Mycobacteriales; family SCTD01; genus JAUYQP01. Next base: position 1,803 of record JBKKBU010000260.1, on the reverse strand, counting down.
GACCGTGGATGACGACCTGCTCGACGTCCTCGACGGTGGCGCCGACGCTGGTCAGGGCGTCCATGAGGGCCGCGGTCACACCGGGGTGGTCGGTCCCGGTCACGGTGGCGAGCAGGCTCACCGGTCAGTGCCATAGGCGTTGTAGGCGGCCAGGCGGGCCCGGCGGACCAGGACGCCGAGCTCGCGCAGAGCGGCCTCACGGGCGAGCGTCTCGCGGGTGTCGACCGCGCCGCCGGGATCCGCTCTCGCGAGCGCCAGGACCCCGGCGAGCTGCCGAGCCCGGCCCAGCAGCTCGAGGGCGCGTTGCGGGTAGCCACCGGGGAGGTCGTCGTCGTCGAGGGCCCGACGCGCCTCGCGGCGCAGGTCGGTGAGGGCGTCGCCCACCTCCGGTCGCCACCGGGCGACGTCGAGGTCTTGCAGCGCCTGGGCGGCGGCGGCGACCCCGCGGCGCAGGTCGTGCTCGGCGTCGTGCAGCCAGGGTCCGCGGTCGGCGACGGGATCGGGGAGCTGGTGTGCCGTCCACGACACCGTCGTCACGGTGCCGTCGAAGGCGGAGCCGTGGGCGGTGACCGTCGGGACCAGACCGGTGCCGGTGCCGTCCGCGCGGAGCGCCAGCACTCCCTCCGAGGCCGCGAGCGCCGCGGTGCTGAAGGGACCGGGTGGCGGCAGGCTCGAGACGTCGCCTGGCGCGGGCAGGACGACCCGCATCCGGACCACCCCGGCGGCCCGCAGTTGCCCGGCCGCTGCGTCCAGTGGCAGGTCGTCAGCCGCGAGTCCAATGACGACGTGGTCGTCGTCAGCGACGGTGACCCGGTCGACGAGCTCGGGGAGGGCGGCGTCGCCGGCCAGCCAGGCGCAGCCCCAGGCTGCGAGCAGGGCGCTGCGCGGGCTCCCGACCGTTGCGGCGTTCGACACGAGGGCCACGCTAGGACGTGTCGTTGCCCGGCGGCTGCACGGGTGCCGCCTAGCGTTGCAGGCATGCGCAGCAGGGACTACGGCGATGACGTGCTGGCCGCCGGTCGACCGGTTCGCCGAGCCCCGGCTGTCGTCGAAGCAGCGCGCGACCTGGTGGTCGAGGAAGCGAGCACCGGCTTCTGCGGCGCGGTGGTCGAGTGCGACAAGGAGCGGGTCTCGCTCGAGGACCGGCACGGCAAGGTCCGGGTCTTCCCGCTGGAGCCCGGCGGTTTCTGGCTCGACGGCGTCGTCGTCACACTGGTCCGACCGGCGATCGCGACACCCGCGCCGCCCCGGCGTACGGCGTCGGGGTCGGTGGCCGTGCAGGGGTTGCAGGCGCGCGTTGCCGTGGGGAGCCGGATCTGGGTGGAGGGCAAGCACGACGCAGAGCTGGTCGAGCGGGTGTGGGGGCACGACCTGCGGGTCGAGGGCGTCGTGGTGGAACCGCTCGACGGCGTCGACGACCTCGCCGGTCTGGTAGCGACCTTCGCACCCACCCGGCAGCGTCGGCTCGGCGTGCTGGTGGACCACCTCGTCGCCGGCTCGAAGGAGTCGCGGATCGTCGCGGGTGTGACGAGCCCCCACGTCCTGGTGGCGGGGCACCCCTACGTCGACGTGTGGCAGGCGGTCAAGCCGGCTCGGCTGGGGATCGCCGCCTGGCCCGATGTCCCGCGTGGCACGCCCTGGAAGGAGGGCGTCTGCGCGGCGCTGGGCTGGGGCGCGACCTGGCAGGGGTGGCGCCGGGTGCTCGCTGCGGTCGACTCCTACGCCGATCTGGAGGTGCCGTTGCTGCAGAGTGTCGAGCGGCTCATCGACTTCGTCACCGATCCGGAGCAGGGATAGGGCCGA
>JBKKBU010000259.1:0-7145 GCA_046713755.1 Mycobacteriales bacterium | reverse complement strand
GGGCGAGGACGAGCGCGGCGATGCCGGCGAGCAGACGCGCCGTGAGTGTCCGCGACTTGATGATCTCGCCGATGTTCACGCTGGAGGCGACGATCACGAGGCCCACGAGCGCGGCCGTCGCGCCCGCCATGGCGACGTTGAACTCGCTCCACTGCTCGATCATGCCGTCAGCCTAGCGCCGGCGGCATCCGGCACCCGGGGCGATCAGGCGCCCTTGAGACGCTCCGCGAGGTACGCGTGCAGCTCGTCGATCGCGACGCGCTCCTGCTGCATGCTGTCGCGGTCGCGGACGGTCACCGCATTGTCCTCGAGCGAGTCGAAGTCGACCGTGACGCAGAACGGCGTGCCGATCTCGTCCTGGCGACGGTAGCGGCGACCGATGGCGCCCGAGTCGTCGAAGTCGATGTTCCAGGAGCCGCGCAGCTCGTCGCCGATCTGACGCGCGAGCGGCGACAGGGCCTCGTTGCGGGACAGCGGCAGCACGGCGACCTTGACGGGCGCGAGGCGCGGGTCGAGGTGCAGCACGGTGCGCTTCTCGATCTTGCCCTTCGCGGTCGGCGGGAGCTCCTGCTCCTCGTAGGCGTCGACGAGGAACGCCATGAGCGCACGCGTCAGGCCGAACGAGGGCTCGATGACGAACGGGATGTAGCGTTCGTTCTTCGCCTGGTCGAAGTAGGAGAGGTCCTTGCCGGACTTCTCGGCGTGCACCGACAGGTCGTAGTCGGTGCGGTTAGCGACGCCCATGAGCTCGCCCCACAAGCTGCCCGTGAAGTCGAACTTGTACTCGATGTCGACGGTGCGCTTCGAGTAGTGCGCGAGCTTCTCCTGCGGGTGCTCGAACCAGCGGATGTTCTCCGGGTTGAGGCCGAGGTCGATGAACCATGCCCAGCACAGGTCCATCCAGGTCTGCTGCCACTCGTCGTCCGTGCCGGGTTCGACGAAGAATTCGATCTCCATCTGCTCGAACTCGCGCGTGCGGAAGATGAAGTTGCCGGGTGTGATCTCGTTGCGAAACGACTTGCCGATCTGGCCGATGCCGAAGGGCGGCTTCTTGCGCGCGGACTGCTGCACGTTGAGGTAGTTGATGAAGATGCCCTGAGCCGTCTCGGGGCGCAGGTAGGCCAGGCCGCTCTCGTCCTCGACTGGACCGAGCGAGGTCTTCAGCAGGCCGTTGAACATCTTCGGCTCGGTCCACGTGCCCCGATTGCCGCAGTGCGGGCAGGCCAGCTCGGCCAGCGGCTTGCCGGCGCTCTCCTCGAGGTGGTCAGCGCGATAGCGCTTGTGGCAGGACGTGCACTCCACCAGCGGGTCGTCGAAGGCGTTGACGTGGCCGCTCGTCTCCCAGACCTCACGGGCGAGGATCACGCAGGAGTCGAGGCCGACCACGTCGTCGCGGCCCTGGACCACGGCCTTCCACCACTGCCGCTTGACGTTGTTCTTGAGCTCGACGCCGAGCGGCCCGTAGTCCCATGAAGCCCGCAGCCCGCCGTAGATGTCGCTGCTCGGGAACACCAGACCGCGCCGCTTGCACAGGCTGACGATCGTGTCCATGCGGTCGGCGGTCCTGGCTGGCTTGTTCACGTGGCCTTCATGTCGTCAGGTCTCCGGTCCGGCTGGCTGTCGGGTGAGCGGTCAGGCTAACGCGTGGGTCACACTTGACTCATGGCCACCTCCCCTGACCTTGGCGCCCCTGCACCCGACATCGACCTCGACGGATGGCACGACGGTGACGTACGCCGCTTCGTGCTCAGCGAGCAGCGCGGGCATCCCGTGGTGCTCGCCTTCTACCCGGGTGACTCCACGCCGGGGTGCACCAAGCAGATGTGCTCCTACTCCGACGACTGGGATCTGCTGACCGCCACGGGCGCCGTGCTGTGGGGCATCTCGGTCCAGGACATCGAGAGCAAGCAGCGGTTCGCGGGCAAGCGCGGCCTGAAGATGCCCCTGCTGGCCGACGTCGACCGCGCTGCTCACCGGGCCTACGGCGTCGACCGCGGCCTGCTGACGAAGCGGGCGGTGTTCGTAGTGGACGCAGCGGGCGTCCTGCGCTGGAGCCACGTCGCGACGCTCGGCCTGAACCACCAGAGCAGCGCCCGGCTGGTCCAGGTGCTGGCAGAGCTGCAGCCGGCCTGACGCGGTCAGGCCGGTGTGACCGAAAGGTCCGTTTGCTTGCCGGGCTGACGGGGGTACTTGGTGCCTCGACAAGCCGCCCACCCCGGGCGGTCTGACGAGAGGACCTGCGCGATGACGGACACCCCGATGGGCCTGTCGGTAGAGGAGCTCGCGGCAGAGGGCGTGACCGCGCTTCCCCACAAGGAGGTCATGTCGCTGCTGGATCTCAATGCCGACCTGGACCTCGGACTTGACGTCGCAGCACCGATCGACCTCGCCGTCGCCGGCAACCTCAACATCGCAGCGCCGATCGACGCGGCGGTAGCCGCCAACGTGCTGTCCGTCGGTTCGTCAGCGGGTGCGCTCACCGACCAGCAGGTCCTCATCGATCAGACGCAGTCCGGCGACGCCATCGCCAATGCGCCGCAGACCTCCACGATCGACCAGAGCAACGACACGATCGAGCCGCCAGCCCCGGCGCCGGCCGAGCCCACGGCCGTGGGCGACGCGCTGTCCGGCGACCTGCTCGACATCAACCTCGACCTGGCCCTGGACGCCGATGTTGCGGCGCCGATCGCGGGTGCGATCGCGGCCAACGCCAACGTCGCCGCTCCGATCGACGCGGCGGTCGCTGCCAACGTCGGCTCGATCGCGTCAGAGGCGACCGCGGTGTCGAACCAGACCGCGATCATCAACCAGGACCTCGACGGGGTGACGGCGGAAGCGACCGCCGACCAGGACTCCACGATCATCCAGTAACTGCCTGCGCTCGTGACCACACCACTCGCCCCCGGCAACCCGGCCACCAGCAGCTCGGCCACCGTCAGCTCGGCCACCGTCAGCTCGGCCCCGGCGCTCGCGCCAGGGGTCGAGCTGCTCGGCGAGCTGTCCGGCTCGTGCTACCGCGACGCGCCGGCGCTCGTCCGGCGCGGCGACGGCCAGACACTGCAGGTGACACCGCTGCTCTACACGTTGCTGTCGCTCATGGACGGCCGCCGCGACGAGGCCGCCCTTGCGGCGGCACTGGCCGAGCAGCTGGGCAAGCCCGTGGTCGAGGAGGACGTCCGGCACCTGCTGGAAGCCAAGCTGGTCCCGCTCGGCCTGCTCGGGGATGCCGACGGCGAAGCACCGCAGGTCGACAAGGCCAACCCGTTGCTGGCACTCAAGCTCAAGGTGGTCGTCAGCGACCCCCGTGTCACCCGGCGCATCACCACCCCGTTCGCCCAGCTCTTCCGCACCTGGATCGTCGTGCCAATCCTGGCGCTCTTCGCCGCCACCACCTGGAGGGTGCTGTTCGAGCAGGGGCTGGGATCGGCTGCGCACAACGCGCTCTACGAGCCGCACCTGCTGCTGGCCGTCTTCGGGTTGACCGTGCTGTCGGCCGGCTTCCACGAGTTCGGGCACGCCGCCGCCTGCCGCTATGGCGGCGCCGACCCGGGCGCCATGGGCGCGGGGCTCTACCTGGTCTGGCCGGCGTTCTACACCGACGTCGACGACTCCTACCGGTTGAGCAGGTGGGGAAGGCTCCGAGTTGACCTCGGCGGCCTCTACTTCAACTGCGTGTTCTCGGTCGCGGTCGTCGGGTTGTGGTTGGTCTTCCGCGAGGACGCCCTGCTGCTGGGCGTCGCAGCCCAGCTCGTCCAGATGGTCCGTCAGCTGGCGCCGTTCCTGCGGGCCGACGGCTATCACATCCTCGCGGACCTCACCGGTGTTCCGGACCTGTTCGCCCACCTCGGACCGACACTGAAGGCCATGCTGCCCTGGCGCTGGGGGCGCTCGGCGGCGACCCCGCTCAAGCGGTGGGCGCGCGTTGTGGTCACCTCGTGGGTCCTCGTCGTGGCCCCCTTGCTGGTCGGCCTGCTGCTGCTCACCGTCCTGCTCCTGCCGAGGCTGCTGGCGACCGCGTGGGACAGCCTCGACAGCCAGGGCGGCTCGCTGGCAGAGGACTTCGCCACCGGCAACGTCGTCGGCGGCCTCGCCCGGCTGCTGTCCCTGCTCGGCCTGGTCCTGCCGGCTGCGGCTGCCGTGTACCTCATCGGACGCGTCGTCCGCCGCATCGTCGGCAAGACCCGCACCGCTACCGCTGACCGGCCCGTCACCCGAGGGGCGGCGGTCCTCGCCGCCGCGTTGGCTCTCGGCCTGCTCGCCTGGGTTTGGTGGCCGGCTGGGCAGTACGAGCCGGTACGCGCCGATGAGCGCGGAACACTGCCCGCGCTGATCGACGGCGGCCGCTCCGACCGGTCCGTGTCCCTGACCTCCAGCCGCTCGGCCATCGCGCTGATCCCGCGTGGCGATGCCGCGGGGACCAACCCCGTCATCCTGCTGGTGCGGCCCACTGACGACGCGCCGCTGCAAGCCCTCGTCACCTCACCTGACGGCGGCACCGCACGGGCCTTCCCGTTCAAGATTCCCTCGGCCGCGCTGGCCGGTGGAAACCAGGCCGTCGCGCTCGGCACCGAGGACGGTGGCGTCGTCTACGACGTCGCAGTCGCGATGATCCGGGTCACCGACGGGGCGCCGGTCGAGAACGCGAACGAGGCCTTCGCCCTCGCGAGCTGTCGGGCCTGCACCACCGTCGCGGTGGCGTTCCAGGTCGTCCTCGTCGTGGGGCAGAGCAACACCGTAGCGCCGGTCAACACCGCGGTCGCCGCCAACGCGCAGTGCGTCGAGTGCCTCACCACGGCCATCGCCACCCAGCTCGTGGTGACCCTGCGCTCGTTGCCGTCGGCGGAGGTCGAGGAGCAGCTCTCGGCGGCCTGGTCGCAGCTCGACGGCATCGAGAACCGCGGCCTCAGCGCCGCCGAGCTCTACGCCGAGATCCAGGCGGTCCAGGCACAGCTGCTCGACGTCCTCGTGGCCGGCGGCCTGGTCGAGGGCGTCGAGGGCGTTACCACCGCGGTCTCGACGAGCTCGCCCTCCGCCACGTCCAGTGCCACCGCCTCGCCGGGTGGCACGGCGGGCCCGTCGGACAGCCCCTCCCCTGCACCCCCGAGCGAGACCGGTGCGGCACCGACCCAGTCGGCAGCCGCACCGACGTCGTCACCGACGGCGAGCCCAGGTCCGACGTCCGAGCCGTCTCCCACTGCCTCGCCCTGAGCCGGGCCGGTCAGCTCTCGAGCTTGTAGCGGATCTCGAGCTGGTCCACGCACAGCCGCTGCACCTTGATGGTCCCGTCGTGCGGACCGGTGAAGAACGCCTCTGCCTCGACGGCCTCCTGATCGGTCGACTCGATCGTGTAGCCGCCCTGCCTGAGCGTCGCCACCAGGTCGTCTCTCGCGCGCACGACATCGCCGCCCGGGACCCGCCCGAAGACGATCCGGGTCTTGCCCTGGGACGCCGGACCGTAGAGGACCTGCCCGGGCGGCGCCGGGAAGTCGGCCGGCAGCACGGCTGCCGGATCGGACGGCGGGAGGGAGGTGCAGGGCCGGGCGGGGTCGGCCTGGACCGCGGGCTCCTGCCCGCAGGCGCTGGCGGCAGCGGCCAGCAGCAGTGCGGTGACGAGCCGTCTCACCGGTCGCCGACCGCCGGGCCGGACGCCTCACCGACGGCCACGGTGGCGGCGTCGACCGCCCGGCGACTTGGCTGCACCGTCTCCACCTGGGTGCTGTCGTCCGCGACCAGGATCTCAAAGGCGCTGGGCTCGTCCACCGCGCGGGCGAGCAGCGGGGCGGCATCGACCTTCACGTCGTACGCGCCCAGGCTCCGCCGGTAGGCACCCACGCCGGCCCACTCGGTGGACAGCAACCAGGCGCACGGGTCGTCGGCGGCTCGACCCACGCGACCGCGGACGTAACCGGGGCGGGCGGCGAACGCCGCCAGCGCCGCCCTGGCCTGCTCCAGGAACAGGATCGCGTCGCCCTCGGGGACCTCGAAGCGAGACACGACCAGCACAGGTGCGAGGCTAGTGCGCATGTCGCAATCCCGCCGCCGCCCGCCCGGCAAGAAGGGCCCGACTCCGGCCCGACGCTCACCCGCCGGTAAGCCGACCAGGCCGGCCGCCGCAGTCCCGGCGAGCGGGCTGCGCGGACGCGTCGAACGGCGCAGCAGCGTGCTGTTGGTCTTTCTGTCGCAGCGCCCCGCGTGGACGCTGCCACTGCTCACGGCGGTGTTGCTGATGGCCGGCCTGTTCGCGCCGCCAGCCATCGGGGTGCCGCTGCTGCTTCTGGTGCTGCTGCTCGTGGGGTGGCTGTCCTACCTGTCCTGGCCAGCGGTCCAGGGGCGCGGACGGGTGCTGCGGTTGATCATGCTCGGGCTGCTCGTCGTGGCGATCTCGCAGCGGGTGGTCTGAACCGGATTGTCCTGGCGTTCGTAGACCGAAGGACGAGCCCGCACCGCGCGGGCCCTGCACCCGGAGGTCTCGTGACCCGCTCCCGCACCCTGGCCGCTGTCCTGGCGGCAGGCACCCTGCTGCTCACCCCCGTCGCCCTGCTGTCGAGCCCCGCTTCCGCCGCGGGGGAACGGCCGGTGGCGTACGTCAACCCCGACACCGGCAAGGAGACGGCCAACCCCGACGTGCGGGCCTCTTCCGAGTGCGAATCGCCCGATCAGCGCGACACCCAGCCACTGGGCGACGAGGCGACCGGCAAGGGCAACGTCCACGTCGACGCCTGCCTGTTCGCCGGCAGCACCAGGACCGACACGAAGGCAGCCTTCGAGGTCTCCGGCGTCGGCAAGGTGACCGGCTGCCCGGACTCCGACAAGGAGGGCCCTAAGACCGCGACGAAAACCGACACGACCTGCCTGCAGGACGGCTACGAGGCGGCCAACAAGGAGTACCACGTGCGCGTCACCTCGGCGACGGCCGGACTGCAGACCGTGACCTTCTGCGCCGACCCCGAGGGCGACGGCTGCGGCAACGCCGAGGCCAGGTCGGTCGTGCGCATCACCTGGGGTGCCCCGACCGGCGGCGTCTCGGCCGGCGGGCGCTCGGCGAGCACCGACCTGCCCACCGGACCGGTCGCCGTGGGTCTGCTCGGTCTCATCGGCGCCCTCGGGGCGACCGGTCTGGCTGTCCGGTCGGCACGCCGCTGACC
>JBKKBU010000258.1:0-13447 GCA_046713755.1 Mycobacteriales bacterium | reverse complement strand
TCGATCCGCAGGACCAGGTCCTGGTTGTTCTTGTCGTCCTTCTTGACGTGCAGGGCCACGGCCGACAGGCCGAGCTTGCCGTGCGCCTTGAAGTCCATCGACTCGATGTTGGCCTCACCGGGCACGGCGAAGGTGCTCTCGGTCCACGTGCGGCCACCGTTGCGGGAGATCCGGTAGAGCACCTCGTCGCCCTCGGCCTTCACGTCGTGGAGCCAGCCCCGGGAGTCGGAGTGCAGGCTGCCCTGGAACTCGATGCGGCCGTCACCGCCGAAGCACGCCCACGTGCCGTCCTTGCGCAAGATCTGCTGTGCGCAACCGGTCGACCCGATCGAGTTGAGGGAGATGGCCCCGCCACCCGGAAGCGGGGTGATGCGGGTCTCCGAGTGCTCCTGCATGTAGTCCAGGTCAGCGTCGGGCGTGATCGGGAGCGAGGAGATCGTCCCGCCGGCGACGGCCTCGACGTCGGTGCGGCTCGGCCGGGTGTAGTGCAGCCCATCGGTGCTGATGAGCACGACCCGGCGGTTGAAGTTCGACAGCACCATGGAGACCCACGGGACGGTCTGCCCGGCGATGGTGAACGGCCCCTTGGCGACGGCCATCCACTCGCGGTCGTAGAACGGCTCGTGCAGCGGAGCCTCGAGGTAGCTCCACTTCTTGGTCTTGGCCTCGTAGAGGAACGACTGCAGGCGGTCCCCGCTGTAGGGGTCCCAGCCGACGCCGACGATGTCGCCGCCAGGAGCCATGACGATCGTCCCCTCGCCGCCACCTACCTGCCGGGGGGAGCTGTTGTCGAGCTGGCCGGTGGCCGGGACCACGGTCTGGATCTCGGTCCAGGTCTTGCCCTTGTCGTCGGAGTAGACCGGGAACTGGCCACCGAACTCGACCAGCCGCCCGGTGCGGGTGGCCGCCACCAGCACCTCGCAGCAGTTACCCCCGGCGGTGGTGACCGTCCACTTCGCCTTGCCGGTCTTGCGCCCCTTCGCGTCCAGGACCGCATAGCTCTTGGTCACGGCCTTGTCGGCGAGCTTCTGCTCGTTGGTCGGCAGGGCGTCCGGGGGCGCGGACAGCGCAGCGGTGGCCGCCGCTACGAGGGTGGCAGCTAGCAGCAGGCCGGCACTACGGCGGCGAGACGGTCGAGCGCGCACAGGAAGCTCCGGGGGACGGCGGTGAGTTGCTGCTGCTGGGTTCGCCGCAGCCCCGCCGAGTCCTGCCCGCTGCCGGGTGCCGGCCTAGACCACCCCGTACGCCAGCATCGCGTCGGCGACCTTCTTGAAGCCGGCGATGTTGGCGCCTCGGACGTAGTCGATGTGGTCGGTCCCCGGGCGACCGCCGTGCTCCACGCAGCGATCATGGATGCCGGCCATGATGTCCACGAGCTGCTTTTGCAGCTCGTCCTCCTTCCAGGAGAGCCGCGCGGAGTTCTGGCTCATCTCCAGCCCGGAGACGGCCACGCCACCCGCGTTGGCCGCCTTGCCCGGCGCGTAGAGGATCTTGGCCGCCTTGAAGACATGAACCCCCTCGAGGTCGGTGGGCATGTTGGCGCCCTCCGCCACGGCGATGCACCCGTTGTCGACCAGCGTCTTGGCATCGACGCCGCTCAGCTCGTTCTGCGTGGCGCACGGGAGGGCCACGTCGCACGGGAGGTCCCACGGTCGGCGACCGGCGTAGAAGGTGGCGCCGGGAAACTGCTCCGCGTACTCCGCGATCCGACCGCGCCGCTTGGTCTTGAGCTCCTTCACCCACGCCAGCTTGGTCTCGTCGATGCCGACCGGGTCGTGCACGAAGCCCTCGGAGTCCGACAGCGTGACGACCTTGCCACCGAGGTGCAGCACCTTCTCGGCTGCGTGGACCGCGACATTGCCCGAACCCGAGATCACGACGGACTTCCCCGCGACGCTGTCACCCTTGCGCTCCAGCATCCGCTGCAGGAAGTACACCGTTCCGTAGCCGGTGGCCTCGGTGCGGATCAGGCTGCCGCCGTATTCCAGGCCCTTGCCCGTGAGCACCCCGGTGAACTGGTTGGTGATCCGCTTGTACTGCCCGAACATGAAGCCGATCTCACGAGCGCCGACCCCGATGTCGCCCGCGGGCACGTCCACGTCCGCGCCGACGTGGCGGTACAGCTCGGTCATGAACGACTGGCAGAAGCGCATGACCTCGTGGTCGGACTTGCCCTTCGGGTTGAAGTTCGAGCCGCCCTTGCCGCCACCCATGGGCAGCCCCGTCAGGCTGTTCTTGAAGGTCTGCTCGAACGCCAGGAACTTCAGGACGCTCTCGGTGACGCTCGGGTGAAAGCGCAGGCCACCCTTGTACGGCCCAATGGCGTTGTTGTTCTGGACCCGCCAACCGCGCTGCACCCGAATGTTCTGCTGGTCGTCCTCCCATACCACCCGGAAGCTCACTACCCGGTCCGGCTCCGCGATGCGTCGCAGGATCTGGTAGGCGTGATAGGCCTCTTTGTCCCGGATGAAGTCGAAGATGTCCTCCGCGACCTCCTGCACCGCCTGCACGAACTCGCTCTGGCCAGGGTTGCGCCGGCGCACGCCCTCGATGAAGCGCTCGAGGTCGACGTGATCAGAAACCGCCATCGCCACTGCCTCTTCTCATCGCGATCACACCGGGGGTAGCTGGACCGGCTTCTGGGCCGCCTCTTCCGTCGTCTGTGTCGGCGTCGTGGGCATCTCGTCGGCCGTGGTGGCCGAGGCCGGACCGGTGCTCTGCGCCTGCGGCGACGGGCCGTCGCCCTTGGCTGCTGCCGCCAGGGCGCTCGGCAGGAACTTGTCGAACAGCGGCCCGGTCATGATGGTCGTCACGAGCGCCATGAGAACCCCAGCCACCTGAAGTGGAGCCGAGATGACGCCCTGCTGGAAACCAGCAAGGGCCACCACGAGCACCAGCAGGCCGCGGCAGTTCATCAGGATGCCCAGGACGTTGCCCTCGGCCCACGACAGGCCGCCGGCCCGAGCGAAGACCGCACCGCCAGCCCACTTGCCCACGATGCCCGCCACGAGGAAAACGGCGATGAGCGGCGCATCTCCCCCTTGCAGCTTCGTGAAGTCCGTCGCGAGGCCACTGAACGCCAAGAACACCGGCAGCAGGACGACTGCGGTCAGGTCGCCGAGGCGAGCGCTCATGTCCTTGAACAGCAGCTGCTTGGCCGGCATGGCGAGCCCAGCGAGGAAGCCTCCGACGATGACGTTGATGCCCAGCTGGTGCGCCGCGAAGGCCGACGCGAAGAGCACCATGAAGAAGGTGGCGAACGTGCCGGGAAGCAGCGCGCCCGCTGCCTCGTAGCGGCGGCCGAGCGGGGCGAGCAGCCTCGGCACCACGAGCAGCATGATCGCGACGTAGATCAACGCCCACACGACCTTCAGCGACACCTTCCCGCCGCTGTCACCGGCAGAGACGCCGATGGCCACCAGGACGAGCAGGAACATCAGCACCGTCACCACGGCCGCTGCGGCGATCCCCATAGCGCCCATCGGACTGGAGCTCAGGCCCTTCTCCTGCAGGATCCGGGCCATGACCGGGAAGGCAGTGACCGCCAGCATCGCCCCGACGAACAGCGTGAAGCTGATCTCCGAAGGCTTCGCCGCACCGATGAAGCGGTCGGTGAACATGGCCGGACCCACCAGGAATCCCAGCCCCACCGGCACCGCCACGGCGCCCAGGCTCAACAGCGCGATGCCGCGCTCCTTGCCGCGCAACGACCGCCCGTCGAGCTCCAGCCCGACGAGGAACATGAACAGCACCAGGGCGAGCTGTCCGATGACGCCAAGCACCGAACGGGCCTGCGTCGGGAAGACACACTGCGTGATGCTGGGCAGCGTTCCAGGTGCCGCCGCTCGCAGGCTCTCCGTGCAGTGCAGCCATCCAGGCGCCGAGTTCCACTGCATCACCGTTGCGCCCAGCAGCGTCGGCCCGAGCACCACCCCGGAGACGATCTCGCCGACCACCCGCGGCTGCCCCAGCCGGGCCGCCAGTGCACCGAAGCACCTAGCGGCGATGAGGATGATCAGGAGGTCGAGGAGGACAAAGGCCAGCACCTGGCTGGCCGTCAGCACCGGTGGCGCAGGAGCCGCGAACAGGTCCATCAGGATCCCCCTATCCGGCCGGTGGCCGGCTTGCGTCGTCAGCCACCGGAGCCGGCGGCCTGTCGTTCTTCACTGCAACGTGGCTGCTGCGATCGGCACACTGAAGGCCTCGCACCACACGAGCACCGTGAGCGGTAGCGCACCCGAGGCCTTCCCGAGCGGGTAGTTCTGGTTGCCCGAGGTGCCCTTGAGGTCGGCCAGCCGAGTCCCGCCATCGGGCGACTCACGACCCACGCCCGGCACGACGTAGACGTCGTAGTCCGGACCAGGGTCCACGGACAGGGCCTCCAGCCGCACCAGCAGCTGGCCGTCAGCGAGCCGCACGAGGCTGGCGCTGCCGCGGCCGCGATGACCGATGCCCTTGATCTCCCCTACTGCCAGCCGGGTCGGGGCCGCGGCGCCGGACGGCGCGGGCGACTGGGTCCCGATCGGCGCGATTCCGGTCAGGTCCTCGTTCACCGTCGTCGAGCGCAGGGTCGGCACGACGAAGATCGCGGCGGCGGCCACCGGCAGCAGCGCCAGCACGCTTCCGGCCGGTGCGGGGAGACCCCGGGTGAGCCGTCGTATCAACACCGTCGCCAGGACCACGGCGAGCGCGAGCAGCCAGACCCGAGGGCTTTGCACCGTCGTGAGGGCTTGCTGCGGACGAGCGACCGCCCCGGCGATGAGCAGACCAACACCCACGACGAGCGGGAGGGGCACCCGTCGCCAGCCACGGGTGGGTGCGGGGTCGGTCGCCGCCGCGGCGGTCACACGAGCCTGCCGCCCGTGTAGCGCCAGCGCAGCGAGAGCACGCGCAGGGGGCCATTGGCGACGAGCCAGGTCACCACCCACACCAGCGCGAAGTGCAGCACGAAGGCGCGCCCGTCGATCGCATCGATGCCGGGGACCAGGCCGGCGTCGATGAGGACCCACGCGAGCAGCCCTTCGGGCAGCCCGAGCAGGAGTCCGAACATGGTGGGCCAGTCCTTCTCCCACCTGAACTGCTGCAGCCCGTGATAGAGCAGCTCCCAGGCCACGCCGACCACCGCCACGACGAGCAGCACCGTGAACGTCGTCCGGTAGCGGTCCGCGAGGGTGCCGCCGCCCGGCAGCAGCGGGGCGATGACAAGCGTCACCAGACCGCCGACGAAGGCCAGCAGGAACCAGCGCGTCTGCAGGCGCCCGAGCAGCGTCGGAGTCACGGTCTCGTCCTATCAGATCTGGCGGCCACGGGCCCACTTCCACCACTGCGAGATGGACCGCACAGGGCCGATCCGCTTGCAGAAGCCTTGGCGAGCCATGTCATCCGCGACTTGGAGCGCGGCGTACTGCAAGCCCAGGAAGGAGTCCACGCCGGCGTAGTAGCCGCCGAGCGTCGTGGACCCGACGGCGTACATGCGCCCGTCGCCGCTTTGCGTGCCGCGCAGCTAGAAGGTCGGCTCGACATCCAGCCGACCCTTGAAGTTGCGCCCGACACCGGAGTGCTCGAGCAGGTCGGCGAGGTAGCGGTGGTCGCCGATGTCCGCTTCGAGCCCGGTGGCATCGATGATGAACTGCGCTGGCAGCTCAAGCACGCCGTCTTTGGTCGTGATGCGGGTCACCAGGGCTTCTTTGCCCGGGACCACCGTGTCGACGGTGCCGATGTAGGTGCGGTACCACCCCTCTTTCCGACCTCGTTCGAGCTGGTCGAGCCACAGCTTGCGGTGCGGGGTGTTGGTGCCGCCCATGACGTCGAGCAGGCGCTTGCGCTCCTCGACGTCAGCCCGCTCGAACCTCCGCTTGAGCTGACCGCCCCAGGTGCCCTTGGGCCAGTTGAAGCCTTGGAAGGCCCATCCGTCCGCGCCCTTGCGCCGCATGAAGCGGTTCGGGCCGTGGGTCGAGTCGACGTAGGTCCGGAAGAGGTGCGCGATCTGCACGCCGGTGCCGGAGGCGTCGCGGTCGTCGATCAGCCGCTGCAGGATGCGGGAGGCGACGATGCCGCCACCTCGCACGATGACGGTGCCTGGCCGGCGCTTGAGCTCCTCGTACACGTGCTCGTGAGGCTCGTAGGCGTTGACGACGCGAAGGTCGTTGTGCTCGTTGCGGTAGGCCTGCAGGTCCGGAAGGAAACGCAACCCCGGGTAACCAACCGCGCAGTGCACGAACCGACTGCGGTAGGCCACCCGCTTGGTTGCCGCCGCACCTGGCGGTGGCGTGAGGATCGTGAAGTAACCACCGCCGCTGCGCTTGCGAGTCATCCGGACCAGCCCCTTGACCACGCACCGCGAGTATCCGATGCGCTCGGACTCCTTCGCCATCGTGGTGAAAGCCTGTCCGGCCCGGGGTGTGTAGTAGTCGGTGAAGATCGGTTCGCTCAGGACGTTCCACACCGGGGCGAGCTTGTTCGTCAGACCTTTCGCCGCCCATGCCTCTCGCATGGCGTAGCTGGGGAACCCCCAGATGTTGTCGGGTGTCGACCCCGAGTCGCTGCGCAGCCGCTCACGACGGGGGATCTGCGAGTTGGTGGTGAGGTACTCGTAGGTCTGCCAGGGATGATCGTTGACGCTCAGGACCTTGATGGACTCGGCGGGTACCCCTGCGATGCGCAGCGTGTCGGTGAAGACGAACGACCCGATGCCACCGCCCACACTGACGACTGCCACCTCGATGACAGGGATGCCGGCCCTGGCGAGCATGTCGTCAGACCAGTGGTCGGCAGCCAGCAGCTCGGAGGTGAGGTCACCAGGGCCGCCGGCCTCGAGCGGATCGTCCGACGAGGGCAGGAAGCCGGGACCCGGGACACGGATGGTCTCGCGACCGCTCACGCGTTCCTCACCCCTTCGTGAAGCACCAGAGTCCGGGCCGGGTCCACGCGGGCCCCGGCGCCGTGCGGCCGTCATCCTGCACGACCCGGGGTGGTCCGTCCACAACGTCCCCCGCCCGGCTGGCCGACAGGTGCGTCCACTACCCGATCGCCGGTCTCGACGGCTCGCGCGAGAAATTCCTGACGGCAGGACGAATCAAGGGCACGATGCAGCAGCCATAGGTGACCGCGCCGGTCCCGGGGGGGAGTAAGTGCATGAGCGGACGAGAGACCATCCGCATTCCGGGCTCGGTCGGCCTGCCCGCAGACGACCCTGACACCGCCGGGGGAAAAGGCGACCTGACCCCTGACCTGTTGCGAGCGGACTCGTGGACCGACGCCATGCTGGCGGCTGCCGGCATCCCGGTCATTGAGGTGCCGTTCGTCTCGATCGGTGGCGGCATCGGATCCTTCGTGACCACCGATTACCTGCGGATCGCGGGGGTGTCCAAGGACGACATCCGGGTCCTCGGCAACAACGACCGGCCCTGGTCGACCTACGAGTACCTCACCCGCAACTCGCAGATCCCGCGCAAGGAGCGGCTGCGCTCGGACTCCGCCTCGACACCCGACTGCATCTGGGGCTTCCCGAGCTACGCCGTTCGGGAGGCGATGGCTGCCAAGGGACTGAAGGCCAAGCTGGCACCGCTGTGGAACGTCGCCACCGAGCCGATCTTCGCCGACTACTACACACCGCGGGCCGGGCAGGCGTTCGAGACCATGGAGAAGGAAGCGGAGCGGATCGGCTACTTCGACTACTTCGTCAAGGGCCTGGTCCGGATGACCCGTAAGCGCCAGGGTGGCGGCTACTTCACGATCGTGACCCCGCCGGCGGGCACGAGCGAGACCAAGCGGGTGGCGTACCAGAGCCGTTGGGTGCACGTCGCAGTGGGCTACCCGGGGCTGAAGTTCCTGGACGACTTGCAGACCTACCGCACGACCTACCAGGACTACGCCCATGTCGTGAACGCCTACGAGGCCCACGAGCATGTCTACGAGGAGCTCAAGCGCCGCCCCAGCACGATCATCCTGCGCGGCGGCGGCATCGTGGCGTCCCGGATCCTGCAACGCGCCATCGACGACCGCGATCTGCATGGCGCCCAGACCCAGATCATCCACGTCTTCCGCACCTACGTGACGGGCTCGCACGGCCCGAGCATCTTCATGCGGCGCAAGGGTGGCGACGGCTGGGCCTACCAGGGCTTCAACTACCCGAAGTCGGTGTGGGGCGGGCAGCTCAAGACCAGGATGCGCAAGCTCGAGGGCAAGGAGCGGGCCGACCTCTACAAGACCATCGGCGGGACCAACACCCCGATCCGCAAGAACTGGCAGGAGCAGCTCAAGCGCGGCCGCAAGGAGGGCTGGTACACCACTGTCACCGGCGAGGTCGAGTCGGTCGTGCCCGCCGATGGCGGCGGCACCATCACCCGGATCAAGACCGCCGGCGGGCTGTTGGAGCTCTCAGCCGCCTACATCATCGACGGCACCGGACTCGAGGCGGACATCGCCGAGCACCGCCTGCTGGCGGACCTGATCGAGCACAGCGGGGCGGGGCGCAACCCGATCGACCGGCTCGACGTCGAGCGGACCTTCGAGATCCGCGGGACTCATAACGGCGACGGCAAGATGTACGCCTCGGGCACCGCGACATTGGGTGGCTACTTCCCGGGCGTCGACACCTTCCTGGGCCTGCAGATCGCCGCCCAGGAGATCGGTGACGACCTCGCCCGGCAGGGGTTCGGCAAGCGCATCGGACCCTGGCGCTCGACGACGCAGTGGCTCAAGTGGGCTCGCGGCAAGAAGATCTGAGAGGACGACAACGTGCTTCCCACCCTGTCCGGACGGATCCAGACCCGGCTGTTCGCCACGGCGATCATCGGTGGCATCTGGGCGATCTTCGTCTCGCCGTTGCTCCCTGCCGAGGGAGCGCCGCTCGACGCCAAGTACCAGGCGATGTACGGCGTACTGCTGATCGTCGGTGTGGTCGGAGTCCTGTGGGAGCTCGTCTACCACGGTCTCCAGCAGTTCCGCTGGGAGAAGGACTGGCCGACCCTGTTCGGGTTCGTGACGCTCGTCAACGAAGGCATCGTCGCCTACCTCATCGCCCGCAGCAGCCTGCTGTCCTGGACCGAGGGCCTGCCGTTCAAGACTTTCCTCGTCGGGTTCCTGACGACCTGGGTCGTGATCTGGTTGTTTGTCAACGGGCCGATGCGCATCTTCAACGTCCACTGGCGCTTCAACGGCGGCCGGCTCGTCTGACGCACGTCTCGGGAGGAGTTCGGCATGGACTGGCAGAGTTGGCAGGTACAGGTGGCCGCGGGCGACGGCGTCGTGGCGCGGACGGGTGGCTCGTTGGTGGTGGCCCTTCCCGGGTCTCCCGCCCAGGAGGCCTTTGTGGATGCGCTGCTCGCCGCCGTCGAGCAGAACGCCGCCGAGCACGGCGCCGATCCCGGTAAGCGGTTGGCTCGCCGCACGGCCGGCCTGGTGGCCGCCGCCGAGCCCGATGACGTCCCTAGCTTCGGGCTGCTCTCGGCGACCGCTGACGGGGTCGCGGCGCTACTCGTTGGCGACGTCGCCCTGACGATCACCGGACCGACCGGCAGCGAGCAGGTGTCGGGTCGCGCCGCGACGCCCTGGGTGGATCGCCTCGTGCGCGCGCCCTTCACCCGTCTCGACCTGAGCGTCGTGTCGGGCACCGCGCCCGACCCTCGCAGCCGCCTCGGTGACGGCGTCGTCCGGGGCGGCGGCATCGTCCTAGGCCCCGGCGACCCCACAGCGATGTCGACCGACACCCCGGCGGTCCCGGCCGCCGCTCCACGGGGAGCGCCAGCGGCCGAACCCCAGCAGGCCACGCCGGTGCCCGTGCCGGAACCGCTGCCATTGCCATTGCCATTGCCGCTGCCGGATCTGCCGCCTGCACCCACCTCTCCGATCGATCTGGGTGCCCCCGGAACGGCCGACCTGCCGGCTGCGGGCAGTGCTGACTTCGTCTCGGGGGCGCTCAGCGACCCGCTGCCAGCCGACGAGCTGGTCCCGCTGCCCGCGCTCGACGAACCGCCGGCGGCTGCCAGCGATCCGGTGGCGCAGGGTGTCCAGGTCAAGGGCATCGTCTGCTCACGTAGCCACTTCAACGATCCGAGCAGCGTCTACTGCGCGACCTGCGGCATCTCGATGGTCCACCAGACCCACAACCTGGTGCCTGGTCCGCGGCCACCCCTTGGCGTCCTGGTCGTCGACGACGGCTCGGTCTTCACCCTGAGCGACGACTACGTCGTCGGCCGGGAACCCGAGAACTCCGAGGATGTGCAAGCCCATGCGGCGCTGCCGCTGCCCTTGGAGGATCCCAACCACACGCTGTCCCGGGTGCACGCCAAGATCGTGCTGCAGGGCTGGGACGTCCGGGTGCTCGACGTGAACTCTGCCAACGGGACGTTCATCGCGAAGCCGGGCGAGACCGACTGGACCCGCCTCACTCCGGGCGAACCCACCACGATCCTGCCCGGCACCCGCATCAGCCTCGGTGGTCGAAGTGTCGTCTTCGACTCGCACCGCAAGCTCTGACGCCGCGGCATCGTTGGCACACGGCGACATGAGGGCTACGTTCTGCCGCATGACAGAGGGCCGGAGGGTGGCGGCGCACAGGCGGCCCCTGGCGGGCCTGCTGGTGCTGCTGCTGACGGCATCCCTGACGGCCTTCGGTGTCGGCCTGGCCGGCGCGGCATCGGCTGCCGATGGCGATGTCACCTTCGAGGTGCGGATCGACGAGCGGGACATCTCGACGGCTGATGCGAACGACCCGATGCGGCTGCGGCCGCTGGACGGCGTTGTTCTCGCCGTCGACGTCACCACCAACGGGACGCGCCCCATCGAGGTCCGCAACGTCAAGTTTCACAGCCGGGTCCTGGGGTTGGCGTTCTTCACCTACTCGACGCGGGTCGACCTGACCGTCGCGGCGGGCGCCACCGGCAGCCGCACCTTCGCGCTCGACCTCTACGACCTCGGCGGGCAGGCGACCGGGCTGCTGCCGGCCGAGGTGAGCCTGCTGGACGCCGAGCGCAACACCATCGCCGACCGCCCGCTCACCGTGGACGTCCGGGGCAAGCTCCTCTCGGTCTACGGCGTGTTCGGACTGGCGATCGCCGCGATCACCGGGCTGCTGTTCCTCGCCCTCATCCTGCGGCTGGTGTCGGGCAGGCTCCCGGACAACCGACTGTCCAGGGCGTGGCGTTTCATGCTTCCGGGGCTCGGCCTTGGCCTGACCGCGACGCTGACCGCAAGTGTCCTGCGGGTCTTCGTGCCCTCGGCAAAGACCTCGATCCTGATGCTGATCATCGGAGCAGCAGTCGGGTTCGTCGCCGGCTACCTCTCTCCGCAGCCGGGAGACAGCGGTGACGAAGACGTTCTCGATGACCGCGACCTCGCGATCGACCACACCGCCGATACCAGGCGGTCGGAGGACGTCGGGTTGGGCCTCATCGACCTCGACCAGCCTGTCGAACGGCCCGCCCCACTACTGCCGCCTGACAACGCGCGTACGACGGTCATCGGCGGCCAGCTCCCCCCGCCGCCCGCCCCGTGACGGACGCGGCCACCCTGGCGGGCGCGCTTCCCGCCTACGAGATCGGCAGCGAGCTGGGCCGCGGTGGCTTCGGCATTGTCATGGCCGGCCGGCATCGACAGCTCGGTCGGCTGGTGGCCATCAAGGAGCTGCCACCGCAGCTGGCCGCTGACGCCGGCGTGCGCGCCCGGTTCGTCACTGAGGCCAGGGTGCTCGCCTCCCTTGACCACCCGCACATCGTGCCGGTCTACGACTACGTCGAGCAGGACGGGCTCTGCCTGCTGGTCATGGAGAGCCTCCCGGGCGGCACCGTGTGGGACGCCTTCCAGCAGTCCGGCTACACCCCTCACATGGCCTGCGCCGTGGTCATGGTGTCCTGCGCCGGACTGCACTACGCCCACCAGCACGGCGTCCTGCACCGGGACGTGAAGCCCGAGAACTTGCTGTTCACGCAGTCGGGCCAGCTCAAGGTTGCCGACTTCGGCATCGCGAAGGTCGTCGGCGGCAAGGACGCCCTGGCCACCTCTGCCGGGGAGATCCTCGGGACGCCGGCCTACATGGCCCCCGAGCAGGCCGAGGGCAAGGACCTCGGGCCGGAGTCGGACGTCTTCGCGGCCGGCGTGATGCTCTACGAGCTGCTCTCCGGGGCGCTGCCCTACTCCGAAGAGGGCGGCGGCATCGCGATCGTCTACCGCCATGTGTACGAGAAACCACGACCGCTGCGGGAGGTCGCTCCTGCCGTGCCCGCCGACGTCGCCGACGTCGTGATGCGGGCGCTCGCCCGCGACCCCGCAGACCGATACGCCACCGCAGAGGACTTCGGGGTGGCGATCGGCGAGGCCGCGACGACCGCGTTCGGTCTTGGCTGGCTCGCGAGCACCCAGGTCCCGGTGATGGGCGGGGGCCGCATCCTGTCGAGCACCGAGCGGGTCTCGGGCGCCCTGACCGCACCCGGCCCGAGCCAGCCCGCCACCTCCGGCCGCGAGACCGTGATCGGCGGGGTGCCGCCGATCACCGGGCCACCGGCCGGGCCAGCCAACCCCGCCGCGCCCGCGCCCGCGACCCCCACCGGTGTGCCGCTCGCCGCCCCGCCGGACCCAGCCGGGGTGCCGACCCAGCGGGTCCGGCCCAGCACAGCCATGCGCGTCCAGGTCAGCTTCGGCGATCTGTCCCCCGAGTCGCTGGTCCCCGTGCGACAGGTGCTGCAGGTCCCGCCTTGGCCGCTGCCGTTCGCCCTGCTGAGCCTGGCGCTGGCTGGGCTGGTCGCGCTGCTGGCGTTCATCGGCATCGGGAGCGCTGCGACCGCTGCCGGAGTGCCAGCCGGCTCAGTCACCGTCGCCGGACAGGACGTCGCGGCGGGCCAGCCGATCAGCGTCGACCTCAGCGCCAAGGTGCCGATCAGGGTCGCCCTCACGCAGCTGCGAGCGGGGGTCGCACCCGACTCGGCCGTCCTGCGGATGTCGGTGGCGGGGATCCCGCTGCCAGACTCGTCCATCGCCAAGCTCGCGCCCGCCGGCAAGGCAGCGAGCGGCGAGATCGACGCCCGCGGCAATCGGTACCTGGTCACCGGCGAGGTCACCGCGGAGCTCGTCATCAGCGGTAAGGGCAGCAGCGAGGTGCGCACGATCCCGCTCACCCTGCAGCTGGACCGGCCCTTCTACACCACCGTGCCTGGCGTCGCGCTGGTCATCGCGCTGCTGTTCCTGCTCGCCTACGGCGAGTCGATGGTGCGGCCGCTGCGCCGCCGCGGCCGCCGCCGGATCTCGAGCTACGTCGGCCTCGTCGTGGTCGGCTCGGTGCTTGGTGCCGTCGCCGTCGCCGCGAGCTGGGTGCTCGGGATGAGGGCGCCGACGGCGGCCACGCTGGCGCTGTGCGCGGGGGTCGGAGCGCTGGCGGGTCTGGCCCTCGCCACCACCGCGACCCAAGCCGGTCGACGAGCCCGGGTGCTCCGGGTCGCCCGCAAGGAAGAGG